>CAZTQF010000118.1:0-7208 GCA_964615255.1 uncultured candidatus Brocadiaceae bacterium
GCTGCGCTCTTCGCCGCGTGCGCCGGCGCGCCCGCCAACGTGCTCGACCCGGCGTTCGACTTCGGCGCGGTGCTCTCGTTCGCGTGGAAGGAGCCGCCCCGCTTTGCGGCCGGCGCGGCGGACGAGGACGGCGACGGCGCACTGCGCGACCTCGAGCGCCGCGTCGCGCGCGTGCTCGCGCGCCGCGGGATCGAGCAGGTCCAAAAGGAGCGGGCGCAGGTCGTGCTCAGCGGGGCGCTGGCGATCGACACGCGCGAGCGGCCGCTCGACCCCAACTACTCCGTCTACTCGGCCGAGCAGTACGAGGTCGCCACGCTGACCCTTCAGGTCTACGACCGGCGACGACGCGCGCTCGTGTGGACCGACGCGGAGTCGCTGCCGCTGCGCACCGTCGGCCGCCGCTTCGGTCGCCGCCTGGTCGAGGACTGGACGCCGACAGGCGACGAGCGCCGCTGGCGCGTCGACGCGATGGTCGACGCGCTGCTCGAGCGGCTGCCTCGCTGACGGTCGCGCGGCTGCAGCTCAGTAGCCGTAGCTGCTGGGTGCTGGCGCAGCCAGCCACATCGCGAGCGCCAGCAGGCCGAGCGGCAGCGGCGCGCTCCTGAGCAGCCAGCGCCACGCGCCGTCCGCCGGCCGGCCGCGCCACAGCCCCAGCGGCAGCAGCGCGGCGAGCGCGCAGGCCGCGGGCCACCAGCCGAGGTAGCCCAGCTGAACGCCCGCGAGCACGAACAGCACGTGCGCGCCCCCGATCCACGCGCCGTCGCACGCAGCGAGCGTCGCGCCGCGGCGCCAGATCGCCGCCGCGACCGAGGCTCCGAGCGCCGCCGCCACGGCCCCGCACAGCTGGCCGAGCAACGCGCTCTTGCCGAGCGTGACGAGACCGGCGTCCAGCGACAGCAAGACCGAGAACAGCGCGGCCGGGGCCGGCGACCGGGGCGCGCGGGCGAGCGCGTCGCGGACGCCCAGCGTGCCGAGCGCCGCCGCGGCGGCGCCGGTCCCGACGTAGAGCGCGACCTCGCTGCCGGTCCACCGCTGCGAGAGCTTGTCGAGCATCAGCCACAGGGCGGCCGCCGCAGCCGCCGCGCCCAAGACGGCGCCTGCACGAGCCGGGATCAGCCGCAGGCCTTCGAGGCAGGAGACCACCGCCAGCCCGCAGACGCCCCAGACGAGCCACGCGGCGCCGTTGGGGTCGCTCCAGAGCGCGGTCGGCAGCGGCGGCCAGTCCTTGAGCAGCCCGAACGCGAGGTAGAGACCGATGCCCGCCGCGAGCGGCAGCGCGCGCGCACCCCACAGCGAAACGAACAGCAGCGCCGCCGCGATCGGCGGCAGCGCGCCCTTCAGCAGCGCGACCGGGTCCACGCTACTGGGCCTGGACCAGCTCGAGGCTGATCGTCAGCCGCACCTCGTCGCTGAGCACGTTCTTGGCGAGGCCGTAGTTCATGCCGAACTTGGAGCGCATCACCGAGAACTCCGCCAGGTAGCCGCGCCGCTTGCCGCGGAACTCGCCGTCGCCGGTCCATTTGACGGGGATCGTGACCGACTGCGTCTCACCGGCCATCGAGAGGTCGCCGGTGACCTCGAGGTCCTTGCCCGACGCCTCGATGGCCGTGCTCTTGAAGGTGATCTCCGGGTTCTCCTTGGCGTTGAAGAAGTCCGGCGACTTGAGGTGGCCGTCGCGCTGCTCGTTGTTGCTGTCGAGCCCTTCGACCGGGATCGTCAGCTCGACGCTGCCCTTCTGCGGCGCGTCGGGGTCGAGCGTGACCTTGCCCTCGACGCGGTCGAAGGTGCCGAGGAACCACGCCGCGCCCGCGTGCTTGCAGCCGAACACGCAGCTGCTGTGCCCGGCGTCGACGATCCAGTCGTGCGGCCCCGCGGCGCGGACGTCTGCCGCGCCCCCGGACAAGGTCGTCGTGGTCATCATCGGGGCCGCGGCGGCGACCAGGAGAGCGGGCAGGAGCAGGAGCGTCTTCATGGCTTCGAATCGGTTGTTTGATCGAACATTTCAGCCACGTTCGACGTCCAGGCAAGCCGGGCAGTCGTCCCGTCGCTGCAACACAGCGCCCCCGCCGCGGCTCAGGGAAGCGCCCGCCCCAGCTCT
This sequence comes from uncultured candidatus Brocadiaceae bacterium, assembly GCA_964615255.1. Taxonomy (GTDB): domain Bacteria; phylum Planctomycetota; class UBA1135; order UBA1135; family UBA2386. The sequence goes on from CAZTQF010000118.1 coordinate 2,099, forward strand.
GGGTCTTCGCCGCCCTGTTCGAATTCCCCGATCCGGAAGACCAGGTCGCGGTAGTTGCGCACGTCGAGCACCGCCAGCGACTGGACCGCGCGCAGCGCCAGCACGTCGCGGCGGACCGCCGGGCCGTGGCGGTAGACGTCGCGCAGCACGGCGCGCGCCGCGTCTCGCGGCAGCACGTCGGCAGGCAGGCGGCCCCAGGCGTCGAGCACGCCGCGCGTGCCGCGGTGATCCGTCGAGTACGCGAACCGCAGCGCGCGGCGCTCGGCCTGCGAACGGTCCGGTCCGTGGCGCTCGAGCCAGACGTCGACGGGGTGACGGCAGAACACACCCCGCACGCCGCCGCAGAGCCGCGCGACCAGCGCGCGCCGCCCTTCGAGCTCGACCAACGTCGGCAGCACCTCAGCCTGCCAGCGCGCAGCCGACATCAGCGTGCGGACGTCGCCCTTGTCGGTGATCCACGCGCAGGTCACCGCCAGCTCGCCGGCGCGACGGCGGGCCGGGTCCCCCGCGCCGTCGTCTGCGAAGTCCGGCAGCTCCTCGAGCGCCGCGTGCAGCGCGGCGACGCGGCGCCGGACGAGCTCGGCGTCATCGCGCAGCTGGACGAACTCGCGCTCGCGCAGGTGCAGGAAGCGCAGGTCGCGCTCCAGCTCGGGGTCCTCGACGTCGTCGAATTCGCGCGTCCAGCCCGCCGGCGCGCCCGCGTAGACCGGGTCGAGCTTGAGCCGCAGCCGGATCGCCGCGAGCAGGCCCGGCGCCTTCATGCGGTGGATCTTGCGCAGCGCGACCGCGAACGGCGCCTCGCCGATCTCCCGGCGCTGCATCGCGAGGTCGGGGTCGAGCACCTCGCGGACGATCTGGCGGACCTTGGCGACCACCCAACCGAGCGTGCGGAAGAACCGCCACGCCAGCAGCAGCGGCGCCAGCAGCACCCGGCCGTGCGACAGGCGCGTCTCGTAGAACCGCAGCGGGTTGAAGCTGCGCTGGCTCTTGGGGAGGTGGTTGACGGGCCGCGTGCCGAAGATCTCCCGGATCATCGTGCGTCGGTCGAAGCGCACCGTCTCGAGCACGTCTTCGCCGAAGACCGCCGCGAGGTGCCGGTCGCGCTCTTCGTCGCCGCCGAGGAAATCCAGCGCCGTGAACTCGGTCGTCGGGTAGGCATCGACCTGCGCGTCTTCTCTTCGGTCCTTCGCGGAGCGCCCCCCGCGTGGGTCCCGACGCCGCTCCAGCCAGCGCTGCATGTTGGCGAGCGCCTCGGGCTCGGCGTAGGGCTGCTGCGCCAGCGGGATGCAGAAGCTGTTGTAGCCGGCGATGCGCTTGGCGGCCTCGACCGCGATCGACTCGGTGATGAACCGGAACCACAGGTACGGCCCGGTGAACAGCGAGCCGTCGTCGAGCTTGAGCTTGCGCAGCTGCTTCTTCTGCGCGCGGTCCATCGAGAGGAACTCCGCGCGCAGGTTCTCGAGCGACTGGTTGGCGAGCAGCTGCTCGGTCGTCTTGACGTCGCTGATGTGCAGCGGCGCGCCGTCGAGGAAGTGCAGGTAGAGCAGCGCGATCCGGTTGCTGTCGAGGCAGACGTGGTTCGGCGCGGCGGTGGTCTCGACGGGCACGCCGGTCCTGGCGCTCACCAGCTGCTGCTCGAGCAGGTGCTGGGCGTGCGCCCGGTTGACCGGGTCGTGGAACACGCGCTGGGTCAAGAACTCCAGGTCCCGCTGCTCGTAGCGCGACTGGACCCGCTCGAGCTGCGAGATGAAGTGCGCCTCGCTGGTCAGCCGGTAGTTGTCCGACGCCTGACCCGCCAGCCGCTTCATCCAGTGGCCCAGCAGCAGGAACACCATGCAGAAGCTGCCGAGCAGGATCAGCGGCATCCCGACGATCTTGTCGAGGAGCTCGCCGACGTCGGTGCCGCGCAGCAGCCGGTTGAACAGCAGGAACAGGCCGCCGAACAGCACCAGGCGCACCGCCGGGCGCTGGGTCGCCTTGACCATCGCGGTCGCGACGCGGTCGAGGATCTGCGGGCCGGTGACGATCCCGTGCAGGTCCGCGAAGAACAGCATCCGGCTGTGCCAGGACTCCATCCAGTCCGCGACCCGACGACCGAGCTCGACGATGCGCTCCTCGGCGCTGCTCGGCAGCGGGTGCACCGCGACGCGACGGATCAGCGGCAGCCAGCGGACCGGCGCCGCCGACAGCACCCGGACCACGCGGTCGAGCGCCTGCACGTCGCCGCGCTTGAGGTAGCGGCCGATGTCCTGCGGGCGCAGCGACCACAAGAACTCGATCGCGTCGCCGATGGCCACGTCGCGCACCGCGGCGTGGCTGGTCGTCACGTGGAACGAGTGCGCCTCGGCCGCCGCGAGCGCCTCGCGCGCCCGCTCAACGCGCTCGTGGAGCATCGCGCGCCGCTCGTCCTGGGCCAGCAGCGAGACCAGCTCGTGTTCGCGGCGCAGCGCCGCGAACGCCAGCGCGCGCAGGTCGTCCTCGCGCGCCGTGCGCTGCACCTCGGCGGCGGCCGGCACGAACACGAATTCCCGGTTGAGCAGCTGCGAGAACCGCGCCGCCAGACCGTCGAGCCCGCGCACCAAGAACAGCAGCAGCCGCGCCGAGCGCAGCAGCGGCCGCAGCGCCTGCACGTAGCGCGCCGCCCACGTCACGCGCATCAGGCGCAGCGTGCGCAGCAGCAGCAGGTTGTCGCCCCCGCCGGGCACCGTCGCGACCGGCAGCAGGAACAGCACCGAGGGCACGGCCGGCACCAGGTCCGTCAGCGCGTTGCGCCAGAACCAGCTCCAGCGCGACGGGTGCAGCAGGAGCTCGAAGACGAAGTCCCCGATGAAGAACAGGCACGCCAGCGCGTCGATCCAGTGGAACGCCGTCAGCTGCGCGGGCGTCAGCTCGACCGTCGCCTCGACGACAAGCGTCACCAGCACGACCAGCAGCAGCACGAAGTTGGTCGTCTCGAGCGCCGTGACGCCGCGCGCGCCGATCCGCCGCTCCAGCCGCCGCGCGAGTTCGCGGTCGTCGGCCGCGCGCAGCAGGCGCCGACCGAAGCGGCGGCAGCGGCGCGAGTCGGCCCGGTCCGCGAGCTGGTGGAGCAGGCGCCCGGTGCACCGCAGCAGCTCGATCTGCTGCGCGATCGGGACCTCCTCGACGGCCGACGTCAGCAGCGCGAAGCGCTCGCCCACCTCGCTGCCGACCTCGTCGCCTGGCTGGATCCCGCCGACGCCGGCCGCGATCGCCGCCTCACACTGCCGCTGCAGCGCGACCTCCCCCGCCGCCGTCGCCATGGCCTGCGCCTCGGCGAGGTCCAGCAGCACGGCGACCTGCGGCGCGGCCGCGCTCAGATGCCGGACCCGCATCGCCAGCCAGTCGCGGCGCACTTCCAGCAAGTCCCGGCGCAGCTCCGGCGAGCGCGTGCCGTGGAAACCCTCGAGCCAGCGCTGCTCCACGCCGAGCAGCTCGGCCTGCAGGGGCCCCGCGGCCAGGCGCTGCCGCTCCTCGGCGAGCGCGCGGGCGCCGGCCGCCGGGTCTGCCGGGGTGTCGTGCAGCAGCTCGCGCAGGCGGCTCGGTTCGGGGGCTGGCTCGGACGGCGTCATACGGCCCGCGGTGCGGGGCCGGATTGTAGGCGCAGCCCGCCCACGGTCACGACCAGCCTGTGCGGGGGCAGCCGAATCGAGGCCGCCACCGCGCGCTATACTCACCGCGCCATGCTCTCCCGCACGTCGCGTAGCCTCGCAGTCGTCGCGCTCACCGCCGTCGCGTCCGCGCAGAGCGCAGCGTTCGCGCCGTTCGGCAGCGCCAGCGGCGACACCTTCTCCGGACAGCAGATCGCCGCGACCGGGCTCCCGCAGCTGGGCACGACCTTCACCCTCGAGGTCCACTACGCGACGCCGCCGTTCTTCTGCCTGCAGGTCGTGACGCCGTGGTCGGCCTGGCTGGCGCTGGGTGCCTCCAATCAGAGTTGGCTGGGCCTGCCGCTGCCGGCGTCGCTGCCGCTCGGCTTCGACCTGCTGGTGAGTCCGGACGTCGTCTCGCAGTGGATGGTCAACAGCTCCACGTCGTGCCCGCCCGGAGTCTCCGCGCCGTTCCCGCCGGTGTTCTCGATCGCCGTGCCGAGTCAGCCCGGCCTGATCGGCCTGCAGGTCCACGCGCAGATCGTGATGGCGCGCTTCGGGGCGCCTGCGTCCGCGCTGCCGCTCGCGACCGACGGCGGGACCGCGACGATCGGACTCTGAGCGCGACCGGCGCCGCCGACACGTCGATGCGCACCGCCGCCTACGTCTACACCGGCTGGCATCCGATCCCCGAGCGGGATGCTTCCTTCCACCCGGGCTTCACCGAGTGGGAGCTCGTGCGCCACTGCGCGCCGAGGTTCGACGGGCACGCGCAGCCCAAGGTCCCGCTCCTCGGCGAATACGACGACCGCGACCCCGCGCAGCTCGGCCGCAGGCTGACGCTCGCGCGCGACTACGGGATCGACGCGTTCGTGTTCGGCGTGTTCTGGTGCCGCGGCAAGCGCGTGTTCGAAGAAGGCCTGGACCGCGGGTTTCTCGGCGGGCGCGTGGGGAGCGACGCACCGTTCGCGTGCATGTGGGCCAACCGCATGCCGCGCCGCGTGCTGCCGGTGCGACGCGCCGAGGCGCCGGTGCTCGACCCCGCGCGCGCGGTCCCGTCCGACGTCGACGACTTCGTCGCCTTCGTCGCGATGCTCGCCGAGCGCTACTTCTCGCGCTCCAACTACGTGACCGTCGGCGGCCGCAGCTACCTGTCGATCTTCGATGCGACGTTCTTCGTGAAGGAGCTCGGCCTGGACGGCGCGCGAGAGGCCGTCACCGCGGCGCGCGCGTGGCTGCGGACGCACGGCCACCGCGACCTGCACCTCGCCGCGATCGATCCCAACCCCGAGGTCCTGCAGCAGGTGCGCGAGGTCGGCTTCGACAGCGTCACACACTACGTCTTCCTGCCGGACTGGACCGGCCCGTTCGAGCAGGACTACCGCGCCTCCGCAGACCTGCGCGCCAAGCAGTGGGCGTCGTTCGCCGAGCGGTCGGGCCTGCCCTACATGCCCTCGGTCGCGCCCGGCTGGGACGCCAGCCCGCGCGGCGCGGACTTCGGC
>CAZTQF010000119.1:0-7185 GCA_964615255.1 uncultured candidatus Brocadiaceae bacterium
CGACGGCGCCGGCGTGTTCCAGGGCCTGCCGCAGCCGCTGATGGCCTGCCGCTACCACTCGCTCTACGTCCCGCGAGACGTCTCGCCGCCGCTGCGCGCGACCGCGCACACCGCGACCGGCGAGGTCATGGGGCTGCGTCACGTCGAGCACCCCACCTACGGCGTCCAGTTCCACCCCGAGTCCTTCCGCACCGAGCACGGCGAGCAGCTGCTCGCGAACTGGCTCCGCGAGGTGGCGGCGTGAGCGGCCCGGTCGTCGACGTGCAGGCGCTGCGCAAGCGCTTCGGCGCACGCGACGTGCTCGATCGCCTCGATCTGCGCGTCACGTCGGGCCAGCTGCTCGGCCTGATCGGCCCCAACGGCGCGGGCAAGTCGACCCTGCTCCGCACGCTCGTCGGGCTGGTCCCCCGCTCGTCCGGCGCGGTCCGCCTGTTCGGCCTCGACCCGGCGACCCAGTCGCTGGAGATCCGACGCCGCGCCAGCTACCTGCCCGGAGAGACCGGCGTCTACCAGCAAATGCGGGGCGCGGCGTTCCTCGAGTTCGCGCTCGGCTTCTACCCGCGGCACGACGAGGCGCTGCGCCGAGAGCTGCTCGACGCGTTCGCGCTGCCGCTCGACCAGCGGGTCCGCAGCTACTCCGCCGGCATGAAGCAGAAGCTCGCGCTGATCGCGACGCTCGTGCCCGACGTCGAGCTCTATCTCCTCGACGAGCCGGACCGCGCGCTCGACGCGAGCGTGCGCTTCTTCCTCCGCGACGTGCTGCGCCAGCTCAAAGCGCGCGGCAAGACGATCGTGCTCAGCTCCCACCACCTGAGCGAAGTAGAGACCCTCGCCGACCGCCTCGAGTTCCTGCTCGACGGCGCGCTGGTGCCGCCGGACCGCGTGCAGCGCGCGCGCGACGCGCTGCGCCGCCGCCCGCGCGTCCGCCTCCGGGACGGCTGCGAGCTGCCGCCGGGCGCGACGCTGGTGCGCCGCGAGCCCGACGGCGTCCTGGTCGTCGAGACCGAGAGCGACGCGGTCCGCTGGCTGCAGCGCGCCGACCCCGACTCCGTGGCCAGCGCCGAGATCGGCGTCGACCGGCTCGAAGACCTCTACCAGCTGCTGCTGGAGTCCGGCCCCACCGACGCAGCCGGAGGTGCTCCGTGATCTGGCGCAAGACCGCGCGGGAGCTGTGGGTGATCGGCGTCGCCTACGTGTTGATCCTCGAGCTGCTGGCGATCCCGGTGCTGCTGCTCTGGCCCGAGATCTACGCCGACCTGCAGCGGTCGACGCTGTTCAAGTCACTCGGCGTGGACTTCATCAAGCGCATCGGCGACGCCGTCAGCGGCCGCGACGAGCAGCTGGCCTACACCAACTGGTGCGCCACGATGCTGCTGTTTCGCAGCTGCAACCTGGTCGCGACGGCCGCCGCGGTGCTGATCGGCGTCGGCCTGTTCGCCCGCGAGCGCGAGAACAACACGCTGGAGTTCCTGCTGGCCCGCCCGATCTCGCGCGGCGCGATCCTCTGGCAGAAGACCTGGCCCAGCCTGCTGGTCGTGACGGCGCCGATCTTCGTCGTCAACGCCACGGCGATCCCCTGGTCGTGGACCATGGACCTGGAGCTGCCCGCGTGGGAGCTGTTCCTCGGCACCTTGCACGCCGCGGTCTTCGCCGCCGCGATCCTGATGGCGACGACGTGGGCGTCGATCCGGCTGCGCGTGCAGGCCCACGTCGCGGCCGTCGTCGGCGCGTTCCTCGTGCTGCAGCTCGGGATCTACATGACCCAGCGGATCCGGCAGTTCAGCCTGTTCCGGCTCGCGGACTTCGACTGGTACGGCCCGGTGCTCTGCGGCAACACGCCCGCGTGGCAGATGTTCGACCCCGTGCGCGGCCACGGCTTCACCACGTTCTTGCTGCTGGCGGGCCTCGGCTTCTACGGCCTCAGCTGGCGCGCGCTGAGGCGCTGCGAGCCGTGATCTGGCTGCAGGTGGCGGCGACGCTGGCGCGCGAGCTGGTCCGGTCGTGCACGGTGCCGGCTCGGCTCTTGTGCTACCTGCCGCGGCGACGCCACTGGCGGCGGGCCGCGCGCGACGCGCTGGACGCGGCGTGCCGGCGCGCGCCCGGTGAGGACCTGGACCGGCTCGCCACCTTCTTGGAGCGCGGTCGCCGAGCGACCGCGGCGCGCCCGCACCTGTTCGTGTCGGCCGGCGAGGCGAGCGGCGAGCTGCACGCGAGCAAGTTGGTCCGAGAGCTCGGCAACGACGTGCGCGCGAGCGCGTTCGGCGGCGCCGGGCTGGCCGACGCCGGTGCCACGGTGCGCTTTGGACTCAGCGAGCACGCGGTGATGGGCGTGGTCGGCGTGCTCCGACAGCTGCCGCTGATCCTGCGCGCCTACGCGGACTTCCTGCGGCTGCTGCGCGACGACCGGCCGGACCTCGTCGTGCTCGTCGACTACCCCGGCCTGCACGTCGTCATGGCCAAGGCCTGCCGCCGCCGCGGCGTGCCGGTGCTGCACTACATCGCGCCGCAGTACTGGGCGTGGGGCCCCTGGCGGATGCGCCGCTACCGACGCGCCGTCGACGCGACGCTGACGATCCTGCCGTTCGAGACCGAGTTCTTCGGGCGCCAGCGGGTGCCGGCGGCCTACATCGGACACCCGCTGCTCGACGAGCTGCACGACGCGCCGCCTGCCGAGCAGGAGGTCGCCGCGGTGCGGGAGCGGCGCACGCTGGTCCTGCTGCCGGGCAGCCGGCGGGCCGAGATCCGCGCCAACCTCGCGGGCATGCTGCGCATCACAGCGGCGCTGCGGCGCGCGGACCCTGACCTGCGGGTCGTGATCCCGCACAAGAACCCGCGCCGCACCGAGCTCATCCGCGACACCCTGCGCCGCCTGGACGCAGCGCACGTCGAACACCACGAGGGCTCGCTCAGCCCGTGGCTCGCCGGCGCCCACCTCGTGCTCGCCAAGTCCGGGACCGGCTCGCTGGAGGCGTGCCTGCACGGCAACCCGACGGTCGTCGTCTACCAGCTCAGCGGCCCGCTGGCCGCGCTCGGGTACCGCAACATCCTGAGCGTGCCGTTCATCGCCGCGGCCAACTTGGTCGCGGGTCGCGAGGTGGTTCCTGAGCACTGCTTCGCGGGCGACGACGGCTGGCGCGCCGTCGAAGCAGACGCGGTCCGGCTCTGGACCGACGATCCCGCGCGGCGCATCCACCGGACCGGGCTCGACGAAGTTCGGCGACGGCTGGGCGAGCCTGGCGCGACCGCGCGCGTCGCCGCGATCGTGCGCCGCTTCCTGTCCCCCGCCGACCGCACTTGATGTCCCGCCCGCTCGTCGACCTCCGCTCGTTCTTGGACGTGCTCCGCCGCGAAGGCGAGCTCGTCGAGATCGACGCGCCCGTCGACCCCGACCTCGAGGCCGCCGAGGTCCACCGCCGCGTGATCGCCGCCGGCGGACCGGCGCTGCTCTTCAAGAACGTCAAGGGCTCGCCCTGGCCGACGGTGACCAACCTGTTCGGCACCGCGCGGCGCGTCGAGCTGGCGTTCGGCAAACGCCCGCTCGAGCTGGTGCAGCGCCTCGCCGACGTGCCGCACACGCTGCTGCCGCCGAGCCTGGGCAAGCTCTGGGACCACCGCGACCTGCTCGGCCCGCTGCTCAAGGTCGGCCGCAAGCACGTGCGCCGCGCGCCCGGGCTCGCCGTTCAAGACAGCCCCGCGGGCCTCAACCGGATCCCGCTCCTGCGCACCTGGGAGGAGGACGGCGGGCCGTTCGTGACGCTGCCGCTGGTCTACACCGAGCACCCCGACGGCCTCGGCAGCAACCTCGGCATGTACCGCGTGCAGCGGTTCTCCGACGACACCACCGGCCTGCACATGCAGATCGGCAAGGGCGGCGGCTACCACCTCGCTGCGTACGAGGAGCGCGGCGAGCCGATGCCCGTCGCGGTGCACATCGGCGGCCCGCCGGCGCTGATCCTGAGCGCGATCGCGCCGCTGCCGGAGAACGTGCCCGAGGTGCTGCTGTGCTCGCTCTTGATGAACCAGCGCCTGCGCACCGGCCGGTCCGAGCACACGCCGCTGCCGCTGGTCGCGGACTGTGAGTTCGTGATCTGCGGCCACGTGCGGCCGGGCGAGCGCCACCCCGAGGGTCCGTTCGGCGACCACTACGGCTACTACTCGCTGAAGCACGACTACCCGCTGCTGCGCGCCGACGCGCTGCTGCACCAGCAAGACCCGATCCTGGCCGCCACCGTCGTCGGCAAGCCGCGCCAGGAGGACTTCTTCTTGGGCGACTACCTGCAGGAGCTGCTCAAGCCGCTCGCCAAGGTCGCGATGCCGCAGGTCCTCGACCTGTGGTCGTACGGCGAGACCGGCTACCACTCGCTGGCGGCGGCCGTCGTCCGCGAGCGGTACGGCCGCGAGGCGATGCAGAGCGCGTTCCGCATCTTGGGCGAGGGCCAGCTGAGCCTGACCAAGTTCCTGCTGCTGACCGACACGCAGCAGGACCTGACCGACTTCCGCAGCGTGTTCGAGCACATCCTGGCGCGCTGTCGCTTCGGCACCGACCTCTACGTGTTCGGCAGCCTGTCGATGGACACGCTCGACTACGCCGGCCCCGAGGTCAACAAGGGCAGCAAGGGCGTGATGCTCGGCCTCGGCGAGCCGGTGCGCGATCTGCCGCGCGCGTTCTCCGGCCAGCTGCCTGCGGGCTTCCCCAAGGCCCACGTCTACTGCGGCGGCTGCCTGGTGGTGCAGGGCCCGCGCTACGAGGACGACCCGGACGCGGCCGCGGCGCTCAGCGAGCACGGCAGCGTCAAGGACTGGCCGTTCGTCGTGCTCTGCGACGACGCCGACCAGGCCGCGCGCTCGAGCGTCAACTTCTTGTGGACGACGTTCACGCGCTTCGAGCCGGCGGCCGACCTGCACGCGAAGGACCTGCAGCTGGTGCGCAGCCAGCCGAGCTACACGCCGCCGGTGGTGGTCGACGCCCGCATGAAGCCCAACTACCCCAAGGAGCTGTTCTGCGATCCGGACACCAGCAGGCTGGTGTCGCGGCGCTGGAGCGAGTACTTCCCATCGGGCGCGGTCGAGATGGGCGACAGCGACCGCGGCCACCTGGACTGAGCCGAACATGGACTACCGCAACCTCGAGCCGAGCGACGCGCAGCAGGAGCTGCAGCAGGACCCCGCGCTCCGCCTCCTGGACGTGCGCACCCAGCCAGAGCACGACAGCCACCGGCTGGCCGGCGCGACCCTGATCCCGGTCCAAGAGCTGGCCCAGCGGATCGGAGAGCTCGACCGGGAGGCGCGCTGGTTCGTCTACTGCGAGCACGGCGTGCGCAGCGTCGCCGCCTGCGAGTTCCTGGCCGCGCAGGGCTTTGCCGGGCTGACCAACATCCGCGGCGGCATGGCGCACTGGGCAGCCAGCGGGCTGCCCTTCGAGCGAGGCCCGCTGTGACTCCTCTCCGCGGCGAGGTCGCGGCCTAGGTGGTCGAAGCGCTCGCGCTCGGGGCGCTCGGCCTCATCGGCTACGCCGCGATCTCGCGACGCACGGCCGACTCGGTGCTGACGGCGCCGATGTGGTTCACGGCGCTGGGGTATCTCGGCGCGCAGCTGCTCGGTCGCGACCTCGACCTGCACATGCAGGCGAACTGGGTGCACCTGGTCGCCGAGATCGCGCTCGTCGTCGTGCTGTTCGTCGACGCGAGCCAGATCGACCTCGCGCGGCTGCGGGTCGAGCGCGCGCTGCCGATCCGGCTGCTGGGCGTCGGCTTGCCGCTCACCATCGCGCTGGGCGCCGTCGGCGCGCGCGTGGTCTTCCCCGAGATGAGCTGGTGGGAAGCAGGCCTGATCGCGTCGATCCTGGCGCCGACGGACGCAGCGCTCGGCCAGGCGGTCATCAGCAACCCGGCCGTGCCCGAGCGGATCCGCCAGGCGCTCGGCGTCGAGAGCGGCCTCAACGACGGCATCGCGCTGCCCGTGGTGCTGCTCTGCCTCTACGCGTTCGAGCTGGAGCACGCGCACGGCTCGAGCGCCGGCTACTGGACGCGCTTCGTCTCGATGCAGCTGCTGCTCGGGCCGCTGGTCGGCGCCGCCGTCGGCGCGCTCGGCGGCTGGCTGGTCACGACCGCCAGCCGCGCCGGCTGGATGACCCGCGGCTTCCAGCAGCTGTCGCTGATCGGCTTGGCCGTGCTCGCGTTCGCGCTCGCCGAGGTGTGCGGCGGCAACGGCTTCTTGTCCGCGTTCGTCGGCGGCCTCGTGCTCGGGAACACGGCGCGCGAGGCGTCCCGGCGCGTGGTCGAGTTCGGGGAGACCGAGGGGCAGCTGCTGTGCGCCGTGACGTTCATGACCTTCGGCGCGCTGATGGTGCCGGTCGCGCTCGCGGACGCCGGCGCGGACACCTGGCTCTACGCAGGCCTCAGCCTCACCGTGATCCGAGCGCTCCCGGTCGTGCTCAGCCTGACCGGCCTACGCCTCGACGCGGCGACGCTCGCGTTCTTGGCGTGGTTCGGCCCGCGCGGGATCGCGTCGCTGCTCTACGCGCTGATCGTGGTCGAGGCCGCGAGCGGCGCGGTCGCCCACGAGGTCGTCACGGTCGTCGCGACCACGGTCCTCTTGAGCGTCGCGCTGCACGGGGTCACCGCAGCACCTTGGGCGCAGGCCTACGGCGCGCGACGCGGGGGCGGCAGCTGACTCCGGCAGCGGCCCGGTTGACGCACCGGCCATGCTGCGCAGAGTCTTGGATGTGCACGCCGCCATGACCCCCTACGACCTGGTCTTCTTGCCGACCTTCGGCGCGGGCTGCGTGATCAGCGCGACGCTGGCCTGGAAGGCGCCGGGTCGCGGGCTCCTCGCGCAGGCCTGCCTGCTGCTGGCCTCTTTCGCGACGCTCTGGCTGGCCCTCATCGCGGGCGTGTGCCTTGGCTACGACGCGTGGCAGAGCATGCCGAACCCGCCCGACGAGGCGTTCGCCGACGGCGCGAAGCTCGTGGGGTCGGTGCTCTTCGGCTGGCTGCCGGCGGGGTCTGTCACCCTCCTCGTGTTCGTCCTAGGCCTCGCGTGGCGCGCCTGGCGCAGGCGCGCGACCGCCGCAGAGAGCTAGCGGTCAGCGGCCCTTCGACTTCGAGGGCGCGTTCTGCTTGCCGCGGTTGTTGGTAGGCCACGGCAACCCGGTCGGCCGGGCGTCTCTGTAGCGATCGAGCGCCG
>CAZTQF010000120.1:0-7145 GCA_964615255.1 uncultured candidatus Brocadiaceae bacterium
CCGCACGATGCTCGGACGTCGAGTCCTGTGGGTGCTGATCCTGCTCGTCGGCGTCGCATACACGCTCGTCTACGTGCTCCGGCACGCGTTCCACTGGTTCTTCTACAAGTGGCGCTTCGGCGAGCGCGTGGTCGTGATCGGCTCGTCCGAGGACGCGCGCGACCTGGCGCGCACGCTCAAGGACAACCCGATGGCGGGCTTCGAAGTCTGCGGCCTGATCGAGGAGGACGGACAGCCAAGGCTCACGACCGCCGCCGGGGACGTACCGCTGATCGGCGACCTGGGAGACCTGCAGGAGCTCTGCCGCAAGGAAGGCATCAGCCGGGTCGTGGTGGCGCTCAAAGAGCGGCGCGGCAAGTTCCCCGTCGACCTGCTGCTCAAGTGCCGAATGGACGGCGTGATCGTAGAAGAGCGCGAGGCGATGTACGAGCGCCTGACGGGCAAGCTCGCCGTCGAGTCGATGCGCCCCAGCTACCTCATCTACGGCCGCGGCTTCGCCAAGGATCCGCTGACGCTGGCGCTCAAGCGCGTGCTCGACATCCTCGCCTCGTCGCTCGGCCTGCTGCTCTCGCTCCCTCTGTGCCTGGTCGCCGCCGCGCTGGTCAAGCTGACCAGCCGAGGCCCGATCTTCTTCGTCCAGGAGCGGGTCGGCGAGGACGGCGAGCCCTTCAAGCTCGTCAAGTTCCGGACCATGCGCGCCGACGCCGAGGCCAAGTCCGGCCCCGTCTGGGCGCGCCAGAACGACGACCGCGTCACGCCCGTCGGCCGCTTCATGCGCCTGACCCGCCTGGACGAGATCCCGCAGTTCCTCAATATCCTCGCGGGACAGATGTCGTTCGTGGGGCCGCGGCCCGAGCGTCCCCACTTCGTCGAGCAGCTGGAGTCGGAGATCCCGTTCTACCCGCTGCGGCACACGGTCAAGCCCGGCCTGACCGGCTGGGCGCAGGTCTGCCACCCCTACGGCGCCTCGGTCGAGGACGCGCAGGAGAAGCTCCGCTACGAGCTCTACTACATCAAGAACATGGGGTTGCTGTTCGACCTGAACATCATGGCGCGCACAATCGCGGTCATCCTCCGCGGCTCCGGCGCGCGCTGACCCGATCGCGTCGGCCGGAGCCCTCCCCCCGCACAAGCTCCCAGCCCGCCCCCGCGAGATGACGAAGATCCTGGTTGCCGACGACCTCGGCGAAGACGGTATGGCCCTGCTCCGCAGCAGCGGCGACGTGACCCTCCGACCGGGAATGGACGAGGACACGCTGCGGCAGACCCTGCCCGGCTACGAGGTGCTGATCGTGCGCTCGGCCACGACGGTCACCGAGCGCAGCCTCGAGCTGGCGGACCGGCTCGCGGTGGTCGGCCGCGCGGGCATCGGGGTCGACAACATCGACGTCGCCGCGTGCACCGCCCGCGGCATCGCGGTGATGAACACGCCGGAAGCGAACACGGTGACGACCGCCGAGCACGCCGTCGCGCTGCTGATGAGCCTCGCGCGCAAGATCCCGGCCGCGGACGCCTCGGTACGCGCCGGCAAGTGGGAGAAGGCGAAGTTCACCGGCGTCGAACTCCAGGACAAGCAGCTCGGCGTGATCGGCCTCGGACGGATCGGCCGCATCGTCGCCGACAAGTGCCGCGGGCTGGGGATGACCATCGCGGCCTACGACCCGCACGTCCCCCAGTCCGGCGCGCCCGATGGCGTGCGCATGCTCGACCTCGACGACCTGCTCGCGTCCAGCGACTTCGTGACCGTCCACGTCCCGCTGATGGACGAGACGCAGCACCTGTTGAACCGCGAGCGGCTGTTCTCCATGAAGCCTGGCGCGCGGCTGGTGCACGCCGCGCGCGGCGGCATCGTCTGCGAGCAGGGGCTCGTCGAGGCCCTCCGCGAGGGCCACCTGGCGGGCGCTGCCCTCGACGTCTTCGAGGCCGAGCCGATGGCCAGCGACAACCCGCTGCGCGACCTGCCCAACGTCGTGCTCACGCCGCACCTGGGCGCGAGCACCGAGGAGGCCAAGCGCAACGTCTCGCGCGACATGGCGCGCCAGATCGAGCTCGTGGTCAAGAAGGGCGTCGTGCTCAACGGCGTCAACGTGGCGCGCGTCGCGCCCGCGGACGCCGCGCAGCTGGGGCCCTACCTGGACCTCGCCCGAAACCTCGCCTCGGTTCTCGTGCAGACGTTCGACGGCCCGCTGGAGTCGGTGCGGCTCACGGTGCAGGGCGGCGTCCCGAACTCGGCCCACCAGGCGCTCACGGTCGCCACCCTGGCCGGCGCGCTCCAGCCGAGCACGAAGGGCCCGGTGACGCCGGTCAACGCCGAGCGGATCGCGGCGGAGCGCGGCGTGCGCACCCACTGCGACGCGTCGACGATGAAGCGCGACTTCATGAGCTTGCTGCGCGTCGAGGTCGTGCTCGGCGGCGAGCGCCACGCCGCGAGCGGCACCGTGCTCGGACACCGACACGGCCGCATGGTCGAGCTCGACGGCTACGTGCTCGACGCGATCCCCGAAGGCCCGATGCTGTTCACCTTCCACCGGGACGAGCCGGGCGTCGTCGGCAAGCTGGGCACGGTCGTCGGCGCCGCCGGCTGCAACATCTCGCGCATGCAGATCGGCCAGCGACGCGAGCAGGCAGCGGCGCTCGGCATCCTCAACCTCGAAGGCTCGGTCGACGACGCGCTGCTCGACGAGGTCCGCGCCATCGACGCCGTCGACCGCGCCACGCTGGTGCGCTGAGGCCTGCTGCGCTGCGATGGCTTCCCCGACGCACCCTCTCGCCGCCGTCTACTTCGACTGCGACTCGACGCTGTCCTCGATCGAAGGCGTCGACGAGCTGCTGCAGTTCGTCGACGAGGCGCTCCGGCGCGACATCGCGGCGCTGACCGACCGGGCGATGAACGGCGCGCTGCCGCTGGCCGAGGTCTACGAGACCCGGCTGCAGAAGCTCGCCCCGCGCCGCGCCCAGCTCGACGAGGTCGGCGCGCACTACGTCAGGAACGTCGTCCCGGACGGCGCCGAGACGATCGCCGCGCTGCAGCACCTCGGCAAGCACGTCGGCGTCGTCTCCGGGGGGCTGCTCACGCCGGTTCAGCACCTCGCGCGGCACCTCGGGATCCCGCTCGAGCACGCCCACGCGGTCCCGCTGATGTTCGACGAGCGCGGCGACTACGTCGATTTCGACCGCCGGTCCCCGCTCTGGCAGAACGGCGGCAAGATCCCGGTGGTGCAGGGCGCGCCCGCGCACCATCACCCGATGGCGTTCGTCGGCGACGGCGTCACCGACCTGGAGACCCAGGGCCACGTCGCGCGGTTCGTGGGGTTCGGCGGCGTGGTGGCGCGGGACGCCGTCCGCGCGCAGGCCGAGCACTTCGTGGCGACGCCGTCGCTCGCCGGCGTGCTGCCCCTGGTCCTGACCGAGGAGGAGCAGCAGCTGCTGCTGCTCGAAGCGCGCTTCCGTCCGTTGCTTTCGCCGCGCGAGGCATGATGCTCTCGGCATGGGCGACTCCCCCGTGCTGTTCATCCCCGGCCCGACCGAGGTCGACGCGGAGCTGCGACAGATCATGTCCATGCCGCTGCTGGGTCACCGCGACCCGAAGTTCGTCGCCACGGTCCAGGACGTCTGCGCGCGCCTTGAAGGGCTGTTCTTGACCGAGCAGCACGCGGCCTTCGAGACCTGTCCCGGCACGGCGATGATGGAGGCCGGCGTGCGCAACTTCGTGCCGCGCGGCGGCAAGACGCTGCACCTCGTCGGGGGCGCGTTCGGCAAGCGCTGGCACAAGATCTCCGCGGCCTGCGGCCGTGAGGCGATCGCCCTCGACAAGCCGATGGGCGAGGCCCACGCGCCGGGCGAGCTCGCCGACCAGCTCGCGCGACACCCCGACGTCGCGGCGGTCTGCGTGACCCACAACGAGACCTCCACGGGCATGATCCAGCCGCTCGCCGAGCTGGCCGCGGCAACGCGCGAGCGCGCGCCCGCGGCGATGTTCTTGGTCGACGTGGTCACGAGCCTCACCGGCGCCGAGCTCCGGTTCGACGCCTGGGGACTCGACTTCGCGTTCGCTGGCACGCAGAAGTGCCTCGCGCTGCCGCCCGGCCTCGGCGTCTACGCCGTCAGCGACCGCGCGCTGCGGCGCGCCGAGACCGTCGAAGAGCGCGGGTTCCTGTTCGACCTCGTGAAGGCCGTGCCGGACACCGTCTCGGGCAAGCCCACGGCGACGCCCTGCGTGCCGCTGGTCTACGCGCTGCAGCGCCAGCTGCAGCGCATCGAGCGCGAAGGCCTCGAACATCGGTGGGAGCGGCACCGGGCGCTCCAGGCGCAGACGATCTCCTGGGCCCAAGCCCGCGGCTTCGCGCCCTTCGTCGCTTCGGCCGCGAGCCGATCCCCCACCGTCACGTGCCTCGACGCGCGCGGCGCCGACGTCGAGGCGATGGCGAGCCGCGCCGCCGCGGCGGGCTTCAAGATGGACAAGGGCTACGGCGACCTGAAGGGCAAGGCGTTCCGCGTCGGCCACATGGGCGACCACAGCGCGGCCACGCTGGCCGCCTTCCTCGACGCGCTGTGAGCGAGGCCAGCCGGGAGTTTGTGCGCGGCGCCGACGTGTCGTAGGAGCTCTCGTCATGGCCAACCAGCTCAAGACCATCCTGCTGCTCGGCGCGCTGTCCGCGCTGGTCGTCACGATCGGCGGCCTGATCAGCCCCGCCGGCCTCTACTTCGCCGCGCTGATCGCCGTCGCGATGAACGTCGGCGGGTACCTCTACTCCGACCGGCTGGTCCTGCGCATGACGCGGGCCCGCGTGATCGAACGCCGAGAGGCGCCCGCCCTGTTCGACACCGTCTCGCAGCTGGCCACCGCCGCGAAGCTGCCGATGCCCAAGGTCGCGATCGTGCCCGACGCGACACCGAACGCGTTCGCGACGGGGCGTGACCCCGAGCGGGCGGTCGTCGCGGTGACCGAAGGGCTGCTGCGGCTCGTCGACGCCCGCGAGCTGCGCGGCGTGCTCGCCCACGAGCTCGCGCACGTCAAGCACCGCGACACGCTGATCGCGACCATCGCTGCTGCCGGCGCCGGCGCGATCTCCTTCGTCGCCCAGATCGTCCAGTGGAACGCGATCTTCGGCGGGGTGGCGTCGGACGACGACGGGGAAGGGGGCGGCGTCGGCGCGCTGTTGCTGTCGTTCCTCGCGCCGATCGGCGCGCTCTTGATCCAGGCCGGCATCAGCCGCTCCCGCGAATACATGGCCGACGAGTTCGCGGCGCGCCTGACCCGCGACCCCCAAGCCCTCGCGTCCGCTCTGGCCAGGCTCCAGCGCAGCGGCGAAGCGATGATCCGCCGCGGCGCGAGCCGGCCCGCGCCGATCGCCACGAGCCTCGCCATCGTCAACCCGGTCGCCAACCTCCGCGGCGGCGCCGCCGGGCTCACCAACCTTTTCTCTACCCACCCGCCGACGCAGGCGCGCATCGAGCGGCTGCTGGCGCTGCGCCTCTAGCGCCCGGCCTCACCCCTCGCTGACGAAGCATGTCACGACGCCCGCGCCTGCGAGCAGCGTCCCGACGGCGCCGCTCGCCGACACCCGCGCGCCGTAGAGCCAGATCGAGACCGGCAACATGAACACCGGCGTCGTCGCCATCAGCGCCGCGGCGATCCCCGCGTCGCGCGCGTAGGCGCCCGCGACCATCGAGAGCCAGACGCCGAGCACGGGCCCGACGAGCGTGCCCGCCGTCGCGGTCCCGAGCGACCGGCCCTCACCGAAGATCGCGCGCATCGCGAACGGTCGGCCCTGCGCTGCGACGACCAGCTGCATCCCGAGCGTCGCCGCCGCGAGGCGCACGAAGGTCGCGTGCAGGGGGTCGAGCCCCTCTGGCAGGTCCGCCGCGGGCCCCATCGCGTTGCGGGCGACCACGAAGCCCGCTGCCTGGCCGCACGCCCCGATCAACGCGCCGACCACGCCGAACGCCCACTGCCGCGCGTTCAGGTCGGGGCGCCAGGCGCCGCCGCGGCCGTGCGCCAGGACCATCGTCACGCCGACGACCGTCAGCCCCACCCCCAGCGCCTGCGACGCGGACGGCGCCTCACCAGCGACCGCGTCGATCGCCACGGTGAAGGCCGGCCACAGCGCCATGATCACCGAAGCCAGACGCGGCCCGAGCGTCGCCAGCGCGTGGAAGTAGCCGTAGTCCCCGATCACCAGACCGACGACGCCAGAGAGCGCGAGCGCTGCGATGCGGGGCGCCGACGCGTCCCAGGGCCAGACGTCGCCGTTGCATGCGAGGCAGGCGACCGCGAGCATCGGAACGGCCGCATAGAGCCGGAACTGGTTGAGAGCCTGCGCGCCTGCCTGCTTGCCGGCGACGGCGAACAGCAGGCTGCTGCCGAGCCAGCAGAGCGCCGTGGTAAGCGCGGCGATCTCACCGAGGTAGGGCATGCAACCGGCGCGGGAGTGTGCCAGTCTCATACGGGCGACACAACGTGCAACTGCTCGACGACTACCTCGCGTTCCTGACCCGAGAGCGCAAGAAGAGCGCGGCGACGCTGCGCGCCTATGCGGCCGATCTGCGCGGGTTCGCAGCGTGGCTCGGGACCGAGGACATCGCCCTCCCGGCGGTGCGTCGGCCGCAGCTGCGCGCCTACCTCGTCGAGCTCGAGGAGCAAGGACTCGCCGCGACCAGCGTGCAGCGCAAGCTCGCCAGCCTCCGCGGACTGTTCCGGTGGCTCCAGCAGCAGGGACACCTCGACAAGGACCCTGCCAAGCTGATCCGCGGCCCCAAGGCGCCCAAGCGCGTGCCCCGGTTCCTGACCACGCCAGAGGTCGACCGGCTGCTCGCCCAGCCGTTCGACGCCACGTCGCAAGGCCTGCGCGACCGCGCGATCCTCGAGACGCTCTACTCGACCGGCTGCCGCGTCAGCGAGTGCGCCGGGATGGAGCTCGGGTCCCTGGACCTGACCGAGGGCACCGCGCGGGTGATGGGCAAGGGGGACAAGGAGCGCCTGGCCCTGCTCGGCGGCCCCGCGCTCGAAGCCGTGCGCGCGTGGCTGCCGGCGCGGCGCCGCGTGCTGGATGACAACAAGCTCGGCGACCACGGCGCGCTCTGGCTCAACCGCCGCGGCGGGAAGCTGAGCGCGCGGTGGATCTTCGAGACGGTCGTCGCGCGCG
>CAZTQF010000121.1:0-7119 GCA_964615255.1 uncultured candidatus Brocadiaceae bacterium
CCGTGATCTCGACCGAGCGCTCGACCTCGGCCTGGATCCCGGGGAACGACAGGCACCCCTCCTCGCCGAACTCCCACTTCTTCTTGCGGACGATCTTGGGGTTGCAGAGCACGCGTTCGCCAGCGCGGTCGTCCCTGCTGCCGCTGGGGTTGAGGACCAGGAGCTTGAGCTCGATGCCCACCTGGGGCGCTGCGAGGCCGACTCCGCCCTCCTCGTACATGGCGTCCATCATCCGGTCCGCCAGCGCCTTGAGGTCCTGGTCGAACGCGGTGATCGGCTGGCCGCCGCGGCGGAGGATCGGGTCGGGGTAGATCAGGACATCCATGGGAATTGCGGTCGGGGCCGGACCCTCGTTGCGGGGCCATGTCTGTGGAGGTAGATTGTTCCGCCCTTTCGCCCGCGTCAAGGAGTCCTGTGGACCGTCCCGACGCGACGCGAGCGCGGACTTCCCCGATGGTGGACCTCAGCAAGTACCTGGAGCAGGCGGCCGACGCGGTCAAGCGTCGCAACTACGCCATGGCCTGCAAGATCTACGGCCAGGTGCTGTCGATCCAGCCGGACTTCGGGGAGGCCCGCTCGGGGCTGCGTCGGGCGCTGTTCCAGAAGGCCGCGCACAAGCCGCCGTCCAAGTTGACGGCGGTCCTGTTCGGCGGCGTCAATCTGTTGATCGGCGCCGTGCAGCGCGCGGTCGGGGCGCACGCCGGCGCGGCGAAGTCGTTCGAGCGCTACCTCGCCTACGACCCCGCGGCGGAAGGCCCCAACCTCAAGCTCGGTGAGTCGCTGGAGCGCGCGGGCTTCGCGAAGTCGGCCCTGGCCGTCTACGCGGCCTACGCCGAGCTGCAGCCGCGCTGCCTCGAGGCCTGCCGCGCGGCGGGCGCCCTGTTCTACGAGCAGGGCAAGCTGCCCGAGGCCCTCGCGATGTACGAGCAGGCGCTCAAGGTCGACCCCCGCGACCAGGAGTCGCTGAAGGCGCGCAAGAACCTGGCGGCCGAGGGCGCTTTGCAGAGCACCGGCATCGAGAAGGCCGAGAGCTCGCGCGACCTCATCAAGGACAAGCAGCAGCAGAAGCAGCTCGAACGCCAAGAGCGCCTGCAGCTGTCCGCGGAGGAGGTCGACGAGGAGCTGGAGCAGGTCGAGAACCAGCTGCAGGAGCGCCCCGGCGACGTCGCGCTGCTGCGCCGGGCGGCGCGCGTGCGTGAGATGGCCAAGGACCTGCGCGGCGCGCTCGACCTGATCGAGCAGCTGCTGCAGAAGAGCCCCGACGACGGCGAGCTGCTCGAGCTGGTCAGTGACCTCCGGATTCGCCTGCAAGAGCAGATGGTGCAGAAGGCGGTCAAGCGCGGCGACGAGGCGGCGGCTGACCGCGCCCGGCAGCAGCTCGGCGAGCTCCGGGTCGGCGAGGCCAGGCGCCGGGTCGAGCGCAACCCGTCCGATCTGGGCGCTCGTTACGACCTCGGCGCCGGTCTGCTCGAAGCAGGCGAGACCGACGACGCGATCGCGGAGCTGCAGCAGGCCGTCAAGGACCCGCGCAAGAAGACGGACGCCATGTTCCTGCTGGGGAAGGCGTTCCAGCGGAAGGGTCTGTTCGACCTCGCGCTCGGCCAGTACGACAAGGCGCTGCAGGCCGCCGGCGGCGGCGCGCGCCAGAAGGAGGCGCTCTACGAGATGGGCGCCATCTGCGAGGCGCAGGGACAGCGCGAAGACGCGCTCCGCCACTTCACCAAGATCCTCGAACAAGACATCGGCTTCCGCGATGTCGCCCAGAAGGTGGAGGCGCTCAAGGGCTGAGCCGCCCTGCGCACCCGCCGTCGCCTATTCCGAAACCTCCCTTAGCAGACAGAGAGAGCCCAGAGACCAAGCAATGGCCCACAGCAAGCAAGCGAACAAGCGCATCCGCACCTCGGAGAAGAAGCGCGTCGAGAACAAGGCTCGGATGAGCCGCATGAAGACCGAGACCAAGAAGCTCCACGCCGCGGTCGCCGCTGGCGACAAGCAGAAGGCGCAGGAGCTGCTGACGCTGGTCTGCAGCTGCATCGACAAGGCCGCCAAGCAGAACGTGCTTCACCGCCACACCGCCTCGCGCCGCAAGGGCGCGGCGATGAAGGCCGTGCACTCGATGAGCTGACCGGACGGCGCGCGCTGTCGGCGCGCGCACGGTGCCCTCTCCCGGCCCTCAGCGGTCGCGCTAGCCCTGCAGCAGCGTCAGGGCTGCCTGCGGCTGCGTGTTTGCCTGGGCCAGGATCGAGATCGCGGCCTGCTGCAGGATCGAGTTCCTGGTCAGCGCCGATGTCTCCACGGCCACGTCGACGTCGCGGATCCGCGACTCCGCCGCGCTCAGGTTCTCGGACTGGATCTGCAGGTTCGCGATGGTGGTGGACAGCCGGTTCTGCGCAGCGCCGAACTGGCCGCGCACGCGGCTGACGGAGTTGATCGCGGTGTCGAGCATCGACACGGCGACCGTCGGCGAGCCGCTGGAGCCGATGTCCAGCGACGAGAGGCCGAGCGTCGAGGCGAGCGTGTCCGAGGTGCTGAGCTGGATCGTGTCGATCCCGGCTGCGGTGCCCGTCCCGACCTGGAAGACCAGCGTCGACCCCGTGCCGTCGAGCAGGTTCACGCCGTTGAAGGTCGTGGACTGCGCGATCCGGTCGATCTCGTTGATCAGGTCGGAGAACTCCTGGTTGAGCGTCGACTTGTCCGCGTCGCTGACCGTACCGTTGCTCGCCTGGATCGACAGCTCGCGCATCCGGATCAGGATCGAGCTGACCTCGTTGAGCGCGCCCTCGCCGGTCTGCGTGAGCGAGATGCCGTCCTGGGCGTTGCGGATCGCCTGGTTGGTCGACCGCACCTGGGCCCGGAAGCGCTCCGAGATCGCGAGGCCCGCGGCGTCGTCCGAGGCGGTCGAGATCCTCAGGCCGGTCGAGAGCCGCCGGTAGTTCGCCTGCAGCCGCTCCGTAGTTGTCGACAGCGAACGCTGAGCGTTCAGCGACGCGATGTTCGAATTGACGCGTAGCCCCATCCTTCTCCTCTCCTTTGTCTGGGCGGTCGCGGCGGGGGCCGCGGCCTGTGTCGCAGACTCCATCGGCCGGAGCTTGAGTCCTACTTCAGGAAATCTCCGCCGCGCGCGGCGGACGAGTCCGTGCCAAGGGCGGGTCGGGGCCGCGCGGGCGCGGCCTGCGATGTCCCGGGGTGGGACACCCCGCGCTCGGAGGGTCGCCCAAGGAGACGCCGGCCGCTAGCGAACCAGCGGCGTGTAGCGGTAGTTCGCCTGCATCGTCAGGGTCAGGATCGCGGTCGAGTAGACGCGCCCGCCGTCCTCGCCCCAGGCCCCGACGGGGTCCCAGGAGCCGTAGAGGTTGGGCGCAGAGGCCTGCTGGTGCTGGTTTCGGGGCACGACCTGCTCGACCGCCTTGCGCCAGCGCCGCCACTCACCGCCGCCCATCTGGAAGAGCGCGTAGGTGGCGTAGTACCAGTAGTAGTGGTCGATGCGCCCGGCCGCTTCGTCCCAGACCGGCGGCAGGCTGTTGAGCAGTTTGGCGGAGGCCTTCATCAGCGGCTGCTCCTTGGGGTCTTGGCCGAGGAAGAAGCGACAGAACAGGCCGACCGCGGTCAGCGCGTGCGTCTGATCCGTCGGGAACGCGACGCCGTGCCGGCCCGGCTTGCGCGAGCTGCCCTCGCCGGCGGCGCGGTAGCCGTGCCGCCCGGTGCTGTCGCTGACCTGGTCGAGGAACACCGCGCAGTTCTTGAGCGCCTCCTCGTTGACCTGCAGGCCGAAGAACTTGCCGGACTCGTAGGCCATGACGGCCCACCCGGTCACCGAGATGTCGTTGTCCTGGTCCTGCGGCTGGTAGCGCCAGACGCCGTAGCTGTTGCGGTGCGACTCGAGGTAGTTGAGGGCGCGCTGCGCTGGCTGCTGGAGGAGCTTGGAGTTCGACAGGCCGTAGGCCTCGCACAGCGCGTAGGCGGCGATGGCGTGGTCGTAGACGAAGTCGTGCGACAGGCGGCCGCCGATCAGGCCGTTCTCCTGCTGCTGCTTGCGGAGCCAGCCCACGCCGCTGCGGACGACCGCGCGGTAGGGGCCGGACTTGGTGGTGTTGTTCTCGCCGAGGAACGCGAGCAGGGCCAGCGCCGTGCAGCCGACGTCGTGCACGGCGTTCCCGGGGCCGTCGCAGACCTCGAGCGCGGGGTCGTCGTGCTTCATGAACCCGTCCGCGTCCCAGCGGCCGTCTTCGTCCTGGTGCGCGGCGAGCCACTGCAGACCCCGGAGCACCGACGGCGGCGTCTGGCGGCCACCTGCGCCGCCGCCGCCGCCGTTGCCGCGCTCGCTGTAGGGGCCGCCTGCGCCCGGGCCGAGCCCGAGGGCCGTGTTCCACTGGTCTGACGAGAACGACGATTCGTTCGGGGCGTCGGCGTAGTCCGAGTCGGACGGGAACTCGCTCTCGGTGGAGTTGTCCGTCACGACCTGGTCTTCGATCGGCTGGACCTCGGGGTCGACCTCCCGCTCCACCTCCGGCCGCTCCGGCGGCTTGGGTCGCTCGACCTCGTGCTGCGTGGTCTGCTCGACGGCGACCTGGAGCGGGCGCTTCTTGGCGGCTTCGGGCGGCATCAGCGCCCAGACCAGCAGCAGCAGCAGCGCGTGCACGCCGCCGGACAGCATCAGCCAAGGAGACTGGCGGAGACGCTCGGCCATGGCGTGTTGGAAGCTCGCGTCCGCAGCGTGCGCTCGCGGAGTACGGACCGGTAGCAGAGGAGAGTGCATGGGGAGGTGCCTCGCGCGCCCTCGCGGGCGCGGTTCGCAGGTGCCTGGGCCTGCCGGCGCGGCGACGTCGTCGCGCGGGTGCGGTGGCCCGGTGCCAGGAGACAACGGGGCGCAGCCGCGACCGGCTCACTTCTTCCTCGAAGTTCTGTCGCCTACCCTGCTGGGGTGTCTACGAACCCTTGCGCTGCGTTCCGCGTCGCCGCTCTGCTGCTGGCGGCTCCGCTGACGGTGGGCTGTGCCTTTGCCGAGCGGGACAACCGCCGAACGCTCAACTACCTGGACGCGCACGTCGCGCCGAAGAGCGCCGCTGCGCGCTGGGCGCTGAGCCCGGTCGCGCTGCCGGCCGCGATCGGCGCCGGCGCGCTCGACGCGGCGGTCGTGCACCCCGCGACGCAGTTCGACGACGCGTGGCGCGACACCGTCGATCTGCTGTGGGACTACGAGCGGGACTCGTCGTTTCGGGCCGTGCTCTTGACGCCGCTGTCGGCGGTCGCGACGCCGGTGGTCTACTGCGGGGACTGGCTCTTGCGCTCGGCGTTCGACGTCGGCGACGACCTGACCCAGGTCCGTGACGAGGCGACGTCGACGCGGGAGGTCGCGCGATGAGCGATCGTTCTTTGCGCGTCGCCTCGCTGTCGGCGCTGCTCTCGCTTGGCGCGTGCGCGTGGTCCAACCCCGACAACCGGCCGGTCTGGACCGCGTTCGAGCAGCGCGTCGTGCCCGCACAGGGGCCGTCGTTCTACGCCAGCCTGCCCGTGACCGCGCCGCTCGGCGTCGGCGCGATCTGCGTGGACGCGCTGGTCGCGCACCCGCTGCAGGTCCTCGACGACGCCGCGCGCGACGCCGCAGACCTCTGGGACCCTGAGCGGCTGGACTTCGAGCGGGCCTACTACACGCAGCTCGCCGGCCTGCCGGTGCGCGCGGCGTTCACGCCGGTCGTCTTCGGCGGCTCGTGGCTCGGCCGCTGCGTCTTCGACCTGCCGCCGCACGAGCCGGACCTGAGCGAGGCGGAGCAGCGCGCGCTGCAGGAGCAGGAGCGCCGCGAGCGCGAGCGGCAGCAGCGGGCCGCGCGCGAAGCCGCGGTCGTCGCGATGCAGGCCTGGCTCGAGCGCGGCGGCGCGCGCGGCCCTGGCGCGCCGCGCCTCGAAGCGTGGGACGCGCGGCTCGACGAGGCGCTGGCCCTGGCGCTCGCGGGCGACGCAGCCTCGCGTCGCACGCTGCACGAGGGCATGCTGCGCGCGGGCGTGGTCCGGCTCGGACCCTATAACGCGGCCCCGGCGCTCTCCGATCCCGACCCGGTGGTGCGCTTCGCGGCGCTGTCTGCGTGGCCTCCGGGCGAAGCGGTGCCGGACGGCGCGCGGCGGACGCTCCTGAATGACCCGGTCGAGTCGGTCCGGCTGCTCGCCGCACAGCGCCTCGCGCGCTGAGGCGGGCTCAGCGGTCCTGCTCGGGTTCGCTGCGGACGTAGGCCTCGCCGTCGTCGAGCTCGACGTGGATCACGTTGGGGTTGCAGCAGACCGGGCAGTCCTCGACGTAGCTCTGCCGTGAGCCCGCCGACCAGTCGACCGGGACGACGATGTCCTCGCCGCAAGAGTCGCAGATGTAGCTCGCCTCGTCGCGCATCGGCGCCGGCATAGGCCCTGCGGCGCGCCGAGCGAAGCCCCTTTCGTGCATCCCCGGACCGGAGCGCGGCGATCGCCTGGTGTGGCCGACCGCGAGCTCGAGTGCGTCTGGGACTACCCGCGGCCGCCGCGCCTCGAGCGCTTCTACGGCAGCCTGCGCGTCGTGCACTGCGGCCTCGAGCTGGTGCGGGCGACGACAGCGCTGCGCGTGCTGGAGACGTCTCACCCGCCGACCTACTACCTGTCCAGCTCGGCGTGGACGAGCGCTGGGCGGGCGGCGCTGCAGCCGAGCGCGCGGCGCGCGACCGGGTGCGAGTGGAAGGGCGTGGCCGCCTACCTCGACCTGTGCCGGCCCGGTCAAGAGCCGCTGCAGGGAGTCGGTTGGACCTACCCGCAGCCGCGCCGTGCGTTCGCGGAGCTGCGCGATCACTTCGCGCTCTACGCTGGCCCGCTGGATCTTTGTGAGGTCGACGGCGAAGCCGTGCAGCGGCAGGACGGCGACTTCTACGGCGGCTGGATCACCAGCTGGATCACCGGCGGCGCCCGCGGCTTCAAGGGCGGTCCGGGGACGTGGGGCTGGTAGCGATCGCCCGAAACGCAGAGCGGCCCGCGCCACTCACGTGGCGCGGGCCGCTCGCGTCGACGCGGACTGCGTCGGGGGCTCAGCGCACGAGGCGGCTGTAGCGGTAGTAGGCCTCCAGCGTCAGCACGAGGATGGCCGTCGAGTAGACGCGGCCGCCG
>CAZTQF010000122.1:0-7117 GCA_964615255.1 uncultured candidatus Brocadiaceae bacterium
GCCCCGGCCGATCCACCACGCGGCGACCGCGAGCAGCCCCGCAGCCGACGCCGCCAGCGCCGGTCGCAGCCACCTGCCGCCGCGCGCCGGCGCGGCCTCGAGCCGCGCAGGGTCGACCGACGGCGGCAGCTCGCGATCGAGCCGGTCGAGGTCGTCGAGCAGCTCCCGCGGCGTCTGGTAGCGGACCGCGAGGTTCTTGGCCAAGAGCTTGCGGATGACGAGCGACAGCCCTGGCGACACCGCCGAGTTGGCCTCGCTCGGCGGCACCACGTCGTCGTTGAGCACCTTGGTGATCAGCTCGGCCATGGTGTTGCCGGCGAACGGGGGCACCCCGGTCGCCATGTGGTAGATCGTCGCGCCGAGCGAGTAGAGGTCGCTGCGCACGTCGACGTCCTGCGGGTTGCGCGCCTGCTCGGGCGAGACGTACATCGGCGTCCCGACCGTCGCGCCGTCGCGCGTCAACGTCAGATCCGCCGGCCCCTTGGCGAGCCCCATGTCGGTCAGCTTGACGCTGCCGTTCTCGTTGATCAGGACGTTGCCGGGCTTGATGTCCCGGTGGATGATGTCGCGCTCGTACGCGTGGTCGAGCGCCTCGGCGACCTCGCGCGCGACCCGGAGCACGTACTCCTCCGCGAACATCCCCCACTCGACGAGCAGCTGCCGCAGCGACTTCCCCTCGACGAACTCCATCACGAAGTAGTGGTAGCCGCCCTCCTCCCCGAGGTCGTAGCCGGTGACGATGTTCGGGTGGCTCAGCGAGGCGACGATCCGCGCTTCGCGACGCAGCCGCTCGACGTAGCGCTTGTCGCGCGCGAGGGACGGCTTGAGGATCTTGAGCGCGACGACCCGGTTCAGGCGCTTGTGGCGCGCCTTGAACACCGTGCCCATCGCGCCCGCGCCGACCCGGTCGAGGAGCTCGTAGTCAGGGAACGGCTGGTCGAAGTTCGGCACCGCGCCCCATCATCGCACCGAGCGGCCGCTTTGCCCACTTCCTGGCTGCGTCGCGAGGACCGCTGAGGCGGTCACGGCTCGGCGTCGTCGCCGCCTGCGTCGGCGGCGGGTCGGCCCACTGCGTCCAGCCCGTACTTCTCGAGCTTGCGCTGCAGGGCGAAGCGGGACAGACCGAGCAGATCGGCGGCGCGCGACTTGTTGGACTGGGCGCGGTCGAAGGCCTTCTGGATCTCGCGGATCTCCAGCTCCTGGACCATATCGGGCAGCGTGGTGCCGCGCTCGGAGGGCACCGAGCCGTCGTCGTGGACGGCGCCGCCGGGGCCGCGCCGGCCCTCGCGCACGTGCGAGCTGAGGTGCGCCTCGAGGATGATCCCGTCGCTGAGGATCGCCGCGCGCCGGATCTCGTTCTGCAGCTCGCGGACGTTGCCGGGCCAGCCGTAGCCGACGATCTTCTCCATCGCGTCGGGCGAGACCCGCACGCGTCCTTGGGCCCCCTCTCGCTTGAGGTCGCCGAGGAACCGCTTGACGAGCTGCGGCACGTCCTCCTTGCGGTCGCGCAGCGGCGGCAGGTGCACGGGCAGCACCGCGAGCCGGTAGTAGAGGTCCTCACGGAATTCGCCGTCGCGCACCATCTGCTCCAGGTTGCGGTTGGTCGCGCAGATCAGCCGCACGTCGACCTTGACGGTCTCCTGGCTGCCGATCGGCCGCACCTCGCCTTCTTGGAGCACCCGCAGCAGCTTCTTCTGCAGGTCGAGCGCCATGTCGCCGATCTCGTCGAGGAACAGCACGCCGCCGTCGGCCGCCTCGAACAGGCCCGACTTCGACGCGGTCGCGCCGGTGAAGGCGCCCTTGACGAAGCCGAACATCTCGCTCTCCAGGAGCGCCTCGGGGAGCGCCGCGCAGTTCTCGCTGATGAAGGGCATCTTGCTGCGCGCGCTGTGCACGTGGATCGCGCGCGCGACGAGCTCCTTGCCGGTGCCGCTGTCGCCGGTGACGAGCACGGGGTCGTCCGCCTCGACGTACTTGTCGAGCAGGTCGAAGACGCCGCGCATCGCGCGCCCGCTCCCGACGATCTGCTTGTAGTCGTACTTGCTGCGCAGGCCGAGGCTCTGCGCGCTGATCTCCTCCTTGATCTGCGTCAGCTCGCTCGCGGTCTCCTGCAGCTGCCCCTTGAGCGCTCCGTTGAGCTGGTCGACCCGGTCGAGCGCGGCCTGCAGCTCAGCCTGCTTGCGGCGCAGCTCCTCCATCGCGCGCGCGTTGACGATGGCGGTGCCCGCGTGGTCGCTCAGCGACATCAGCAGCGTCTTCTCGCGCTCCTGGAAGACCTGCTGCTGGAGCCGGTTGTCCACGTAGAGCACCCCGCAGACCTCGCCGTGGGTGCGGATCGGGATGCACAGGACGCTGCGCAGGCGCAGGTCGGCGACCGACTGCAGGTCGCGGAAGCGGTCGTCCTCCTGGGCGTTGGTCGTCAGCTCCGCGACGCCCGTCGTCATCACCCGGTTGGCGATCGTGCGCGAGATCTTGAACTCCGGCGAGAGCACCTCTTCCTGCGCGAAGTTGCGGGCCACCTCGACCGAAGGGCTGGCCTCCTGCTCGGCGCCAGCGCCCTCTCCACCCAAGATCAAGAAGCCTCGCTCCGCGCCGCAGATCTGGATCGCGGCGTCGACGATCTGCGTGAGCAGCCGCGCGAGGTCGCGCTCTTCGTTCAGCGCGCGCGCGATCTGCAGGAAGGCCACGAGGTCCTGCGCGCCGCGGTTGAGGTCGCCGCCGGGGCGCGTCTCGTCGACCGAGACGCTCTGGTCCTGAGGCTCTGCCAGGGTGACCTCGTAGCCGCCGACCGTGAACGCGTCGCCGACGGCCAGCGCCGCGCGCATCACCGGCCGACCGTGCAGCTTGGCGGGGTTCTGCGCGCCGGCGTCGACCAGCGCGAACCCGCCGTCCAGCCGCTCGACGCGACAGTGGATCCGGGAGATCAGCCGGTCCGGGAGGAACAGGTCACACTCCCGCGAGCGCCCGATCGCGACCACGTCCTTGTAGAACGCGTGCGTCTCGGACTCTTCGCCCTGGCGGACGATCAGCAGGAAGGGGCCTTCGGACATGGCAACTCCCCGACCTAGATCGGGAGCCGGTCAGCGTAACAACTCGCCGACGCCAGGACGCCTCGAACCGGCATCCAAAGCGCGCTCCTCACAGCCCGAGCAGCCGCTCGCCCGCGGACGCGACCTCCGCGACGGTGATGTCCTTCATGCAGCGCTGGTGCCCGAGCGGGCACACCTTGAGCTGGCAGGGCATGCAGGCGAGGTCCTTGCGGATCAGCGCCGTGCGCTCCATGCAGTAGTCGGTGTAGTTGGGGTCGTTCGGCCCCATCATGCAGACGATCGGCAGGTCGAAGGCGTTGCCGAGGTGCCGCGGGCCGGTGTCGCCCGTGATCATCAGGGCGGCGCGGCGGACCAGGGCCTTGAGCCGGTTCAGCGGCAGCACCGGCCTCGTCATCGCGATCGCGTCGCCTTCGGCCGCGATGCGCTCGCCGAGCTCGACCTCTGCCGGGCCGACGAGCACCAGCGCGCGCATCCCGTGCCGCTGTTGGAAGTGACGACTGACCGCCGCGAACCGCTCGGGCATCCAGAGCTTGGACGCGCCGTAGTTGGCGCCGACGACCAGCAGCAGCAGCGGCTGGTCCGCTGGCACGCCGAGGCCGACGAGGTGCTGCGTGACCCACTCGTCGTCGTCATCGGTGACGGCGAGGCGCGGGTGCGTGCCGCCGGGCGGGATGCCGAGCACGTCGAGCAGGTCGCGGTAGTAGTGCGGCATCGGGATCGGCCGCCGCCGCGGCCCCGCCCGCTTCTGCCACCAGCGGCGCCCGACCTGCGCGGTGAGCCCGAGGTTCATCATCCCCGGCCGGCCCTGCCGGTAGCCCAGCCGCAGCGGCACCCCGGCGAGCCGCGGCACGAGGCCGGTCGAAGGCGAGTTGGGCAGCACGATCGCGAGGTCGAACCGGCGCGCGCGCATCTCGCGCACCTGTCGCCAGAGCGCCCGCAGGCCGCCGCCCTTGGGGGTCTCGACGATCTCGTCGAAGGTGTCGCTGCCGTGCGCCATCAGCCGCAGGTAGGGACGCATCCCGGCCGTGATGTGCGCGCGCGGGAACGCCGCGCGGATCCGCTCGAAGCTCGCCGTCGCCATCACGAAGTCCCCGAGCCAGTTGGGGACGCGGATCCAGATCCGCTCGATCTTGCTCGGGTCGACGACGGGGCTCACACGCCGGATGTTGCGACCTCGCCGGAGCCGGAGCAACCTCGCGGCGCGCCGTATGCCGGCCGCGGGCGCGTGTTTTGCGTCCTCGCGCTGCCCCGCGCGGGCGTGCTTGTTATCTTCGGCGCTCCGCGTCATTCCCTCTCACCACCCAAGACGCCCTACTTCCAGCATGGCATCCCAGGCCACCCTCGATCGTCTCTGTGCCGAGTTCGACACTCCGTCGGAGCACATCCTCGCCGCCGTCGAGCTCCTCGAGCAGAACGCGACGCCCGCTTTCCTCGCCCGCTACCGCCGCTACGCGCTGGGCAACCTCCCAGAAGAGCGGTTGAGCGCGATCGCCGAGCGGCTGCAGCTGCTCAACGAGCTCGAACAGCGGCGCGCCTCCGTGCTCGAGCAGGCCGAAGAGCGCGGCCGCAGGTCCGAGGAGCTGGAGCGGGCGCTCGCGAACACGGCGGACCAGGACCTGATCGACGACTACTACCAGTCGATGCGGCCGCGACGACGCGGCATCGCGATGCAGATGGAGGAGAAGGGGCTCGCGCCGCTCGCGCTCGCGATTCAGCACCGACAGTTCGGCGACGCGTCGATCATGACGGTCCCTGCGCCGCCGGCCGACGACGCCCCGACGCCGGAAGGAGCCCCCGAGGCGGCGGCCGCTCCCCAGGCAGCGCCACCGAGCGAGGCCGCCGCGGCGCCCGCGCCGACGGACGCACCCAGCGAGCCGGAGACGCTGGCGAGCGACGACAGCGCACCGGAACCTGAGACCGCAGCCGCCGCCGCAGCCGCCGCGCCGGCCGATGCGCCGGCGGAGGAGCTCACGACAGATGAGGCTGCCCAGGCCGAGCCCGCTTCGGATGAGCCTTCGACTGCCGATCCTGTCCCAGCGGTCGAAGAGCCGGCGGCCCCCGCGGCCGCGGCGCCGCGCGCCGAACCGGCGGGTGACCCCGTGCCCGACGTGGACCTGCGCAAGCTCGCCGAGCCCTACGTGTCGGCCGAGAACGGCCTGGGCACCCCCGAAGCCGCGCTCGAGGGTGCGCTGCTGATCCTCGCCGACCGGATCCTGCACGATCCCGCGACGCGCGCGCGCTTCCGGGACCAGCTGCGCCGCGGCATCCTGCGGGCGAAGCCGGTCAACCCGGACGGCGACGCCGGCAAGTACAAGCAGTTCTTCGACTTCGCCGAGCCGATCAACCGGATCCCGGCGAACCGCATGCTCGCGCTGCGCCGCGCCGAGCGGGAGAAGATCCTCAAGCTGGAGCTCGGCCTGGAGCCCGGTCGCCACCGCGCGCTGCTGCGCGCGATGCACGCCGAGGACGCGGTCCCCGGCACGCAGCTCGGCGACTTCTACGACCTGGTGTTCGACAGCGCCGCCAAGGGGCTGCAGGAGGTCTGCGGCAACGACGTGCGGCGCCGCCTCAAGGAGAAGGCGGACCGCGAGTCGATGCGCGCCTACGGCCGCAACCTGCGCTCGCAGCTGCTGGCGCCGCCGCTGGGCAGCAAGAAGATCCTGTCCCTGCGCACCTCGGGCAAGGCGATCTGGGCCGTCGTGATCAACGAAGACGGCTCCGTCGGCGCGCGCAAGACGATGCCGACCGACAACGACGAGCAGCGCCAGGGAGCGCTGGAGCTGCTCGTGGAGTGGATCCGGAACGAGGCGCCGGATGCGATCGCCGTGCCGCACGGTCGACGCCAGGCCGGCAGCGAAAAGATCGTCGCCAAGCTGCGCGAGGCGATGGGCGAGACGCCGCTGCCGATGGTCGTCCCGGTCGACGAGGCCGCCTCGACAATCTTCGCCACCAGCACCGCCGGCAAGAAGGCCGTCCCGGGCGTCGACGTCGGCGTCCGCACGGCGATCTCGCTCGGCAGGCGCCTGCAGGACCCGCTGCTCGAGCTGGCCCGCATGGAGGTCCGCACCCTCGGCCTCGGCCAGACCCTGGACGACGTGCACCAGGGCACGCTCCAGCGCGAGCTGGGGCGGGTGAAGTCGAGCTGCATCGCCGAGGTCGGCTGCGACCTCAACACCTCCCCCGCCGAGGTGCTGCAGATGGTGCCCGGGCTCGGCCACGAGCGCGCCCAGGCGCTGGTCAAGCACCGCAAGCAGAAGGGCGGCTTCCAGGCGCGCAGCGAGGTCGCCGAGGTCGAGTCGATCAACGAGGCCTGCTACCGGAACATCGCGGCGTTCCTGCGCTTGTCGGGTGGCAGCGAGCCGCTCGACGCCACGCCGATCCACCCCGAGGACTACGAGGTCGTGCGCGCGGTCGCCGCGCAAAAGGAGTGCGAGCCGACCGAGCTCGTCGGCAAGAACCTACGCGACGTCGACGCCGCCGCCCTGGCGTCCGAGCAGACGCCCAAGGCGCGCGTGCTGGCGGTCCTCCACCAGCTACAGCGCGCCGACAAGGATCCGCGCGGCGAGCTGATCGCGACTGCCAACGAAGGGGTGAATACGCTCGCCGACCTCCACCAGGACCGCGAGCTGAAGGGCCGCGTCGCGAGCCTGACCGACTTCGGCGCGTTCATCGATCTCGGCATCGGCCAGGACGGGCTCGTGCACATCTCGCAGATCCCCGGCCACCGGATGCGCGACCCGAACCAGATGCTGCGTGTCGGCGAGGTCGTCACCGTGTGGGTGCTGAACGTCGACCAGCAGAAGCAGAAGATCTCCTTGTCGATGCACCAGCCTCGCCACCTCGCGGAAGGCCGGCTGCCGACGCTCGGCGAGCGCATGGAGCAGCAGAAGGGGCGCCGTCGCGGCCGCGGCGACCGCGGCCCGCGGGGGCAGGGTCGCGGCGACGAGCAGCAGGCCGTCAGGGCGCGTCAGCGCGGCGAGCGTCGCCAGCGCCGACCACGTGAGCAGGCGCAGCGACGAGCGCGCTGCGTCGCCGGAGAACGCCTCGAACACCCAGCTGACGAACGC
>CAZTQF010000123.1:0-7097 GCA_964615255.1 uncultured candidatus Brocadiaceae bacterium
CTCGCGGCTCATGTATTGCTCGAACTCCTCGGTGCCGATCGTCTGGTGCCAGAAGGTCTCATTGAGTGAGCGGAGGACGCGGCGCCAGCGCGCGTCGTCGCCCAACATGTGCCGCATCGTGTGCAGCATGTTGCCGCCCTTGTAGTACATGTCGCCCGAGCCCGACTTGTTGACGCCGTAGACGCCGATGATCGGCGTGTCGTTGCGGATCAGCTTGCGGCAGCCGATCACGTAGTCCTGTGCCTCCTCTTTGGTGAAGTGGTACTCGACGAACAGGTTCTCGGCGTAGTTGGCGAACGACTCGTGGATCCACATGTCCGCGGCGTCCTTCATCGAGATGTTGTTGCCCCACCACTCGTGCGCCGACTCGTGCACGACGATGAAGTCGAACTTCATGCCGACGCCGGTCGCGCTGAGGTCGCGGCCGCGGTAGCCGTTCTGGAAGCCGTTGCCGTAGGTCACCGAGCTCTGGTGCTCCATGCCCAGATACGGCACGACCACCAGCTTGTAGCTGTCCTCGTAGAACGGGTACTTGCCGAACCAGTGCTCGAACGCCGCCAGCGTGCGCGGCACCTCGACGAACTGCTTCTTCGCCTGCTCTTGCTGGTGCGCGAGCACCCAGTACTCGACGTCGAGGGTGCCGCCCTCGCCCTCGTAGCTGGACGGCATCGACACGTAGTCGCCGATGTTGAGGTTGACCCCGTAGTTGTTGATCGGGTTGGTGACGCGCCAGTGGAACGTGTTGGTCTTCGCATCCTTGTCGGTGGAGCGCTCGACCAACCGACCGTTGGCGACCGCGACGAGCGGCGCTGGCACCGTCGCGTGGATGTCCATGCCGCGGTCCGGTTCGTCCGAGCCGTGGTCCTTGTTGGGCCACCAAATGCTCGCGCCGATGCCCTGGCAGGTCGTCGCGATGAACGGGTTGCCTTTGTCGTCCTTCTTCCAGGAGAACCCGCCGCTCCACGGCGGCCGCGTGCTCTGTCGCGGACGGCCGCCGTAGAAGACCTCGACCGCGTGCTCGGCGCCGGCCTCGAGCTGCTGCGGGAACGTGATCCAGTAGACCTTGCCCTCGCGCTCGAACGAGAGCTCCTCGCCGTCGTGCACGACCCGCGTCACCTCGAGCGGCTTCTGCAGGTCCACCTGCATCCGGTCGCCTGCTGCCACCACCGTAAAGGTGATGACGTTGGAGCCCTCGATGCTCTTGGTCTCCGGCATCACCCGCAGCGAAAGCCGGTAGTGCTGCACGTCCCACCACGCGCGCTCCGGCGTGACCGTGCCGCGCAGCATGTCCTGCCGCGAGAAGCCGTCGGGAATCGACGCTTCCTGGGCGAGCGTAGACCCCGCTGCGGCGAGCAGGACGAGACCGAAGAGCAACGGGCCACGGATCGGAGACATCACGTCCACGACCGTAGCCGCATGCCGCCCCCCACGAAACCGCCCGCTACTTCGGCGGCGCCGCCGGCGCGACCGCTCCCCCTTCGTAGACCACCGTTGTCGGCGTCGGGTCGCCGCACTTGTAGGTCTTCCAGGTGTCTTCGCGCTTGCCGTCGACCATCTGGCCCTCGGCGCGGATCGTGCCGTCCTGGTAGTAGGACGCGCAGCGACCGTGCAGCACGCCAGCGCGGTAGGTCGCCTCGAGCTTGCGCTTGCCGTTGGGGTGCCAGTACTTCACCTCGCCCTCCATCTGGGAGTCCACCATCACGCAATCGACCTCCTTCTTGCCCTTACCGCTCTTGTAGAAGAAGACCCACGGCCCCGTCATCTCGCCGTCACGGACCTCGCCCTCGGCGATCTTCCTGCCCTTGTAGGTCAGGGTGTGCAAGCCGTCGTCAAGCCCGTCGACCAGCTGGCGCATGTGTCCCGCGGGGTCGCTGTACTTGGCGTAGTGCGACCGGACGCTCGCGGTCCACTTGTGGCGCTGCTTGTAGGAGCGGTAGGGCCCGACGCGGCCGACCTTCTGCTTCTGGAACAGGCTGCGCCAGACCAACCCGTGGTTGTAGCGGTCCCCCAAGAACTGGAGGAACGCGTCCCAGTCCGTGGGATCTTCAGGGCGGTTGGGGTTGCTCTTGCTCATCCAGCCTATGTAGACGCCCGTGATGAACTTGGAGATCGTCGCGACCTGGTGCTTGTAGGACGAGCGGTTGGGACCGCCTTCGCCGTCCTCGTCGAAGAGCATGTTGAACTCCTCGCCCTCCCCGCCGCGCTCGGTCATGCGGATCGCGACCAGAGTCGGCGCCAGCACGCCGGACGGGATGATGCGCCCGTCACGCCGTGCCACCTCCTTGGCGAAGATCTTGGCCTTCTCAGGACCGTCGAGCGCCGCGATCGCGGCGAGCGCAGGGGAGCTGTTGGGGTCGACCTCGGTCTGGGCAGGCGCCGTCGTCGCGGCGGCGCAGATCAAGAAAACGGGGAATGCGTGCTTCATGGTTCGGTTCCGAAGTTCCTGGGTCGGAAGGAGCGGGGCGCTTCACACCCCTCGAGACGTGGTCCAAGGGCACCTCTGCCCGGGCGCTCCATCACGCCCCCACACCCCTGTTGTCGGCGAATCCCATCGTTCTCCGCAGCTATTTGGAGTGAATGCGTCGTTTCTTAGAACGACATGATGGGTCAATCTGCCGACCATGTCAGCCCGCCCCAGCAGCGCACGCCCGCGGCCGGCGCAGAGCCTTCGGCGCCAGCCCGCATCCACCGACAGGGACCACCCGGTCTGCCGGGGCCTGAAGCCCAGCTCGAACGCCTAGCAATCGCCGCCGCCGGCATCGGGCGGCGGCGGCGGCTCTGCGACGGCCTCCGCCTCGTCGACCACCTGCAGCGCGGGCCCGCCCCCGCCTTGCATCTGCATCGCCATGTTCCATGCCTGGTACCCAACGACGACCAACGGCGCCAGCGTCACCAGCGAGCCGCCGAACGCGCGGGCGCGGCCGAGGTCGACCCGCCAGATCGCGTCGGTGCCGCGGCGCTCGCGCTCGATGCTCTT
The DNA here is from genome assembly GCA_964615255.1 of uncultured candidatus Brocadiaceae bacterium. Lineage (GTDB taxonomy): Bacteria > Planctomycetota > UBA1135 > UBA1135 > UBA2386. Next base: position 2,978 of record CAZTQF010000123.1, read on the forward strand.
GAGCAGGGGGCGGAACAGGCGCGCCTCCTTGAGCCGCTTGAGCGCCTCGACGCCAGCGTCGACCGACCGCTCGGTCACCGCGATCCCCGCCCCGGCCGTCCCGTGCCTCACGACCACCTCCAGCTGCAGGTGACGGTCGTCCTCGTCACCGATCGCCGCCAGCCGGACTCCGATCATCGACGGTCGATCGTCCGCTGGCCACGTTACGCCCGCCTCTGCTTCTGACAGCAGCGAGACGAGCTCGGCTTCGAGCCCAGGCTCCTGCCCCAAGTCGACGACGACGTCGATCAGCGTCCCGGACTTGCCGGCGGTAAAGGCCATCACGTCTGCTGACGGCAGCCCCGACCGCGGCCGTCCCTCGAGCACATCACGGAGCAGCTGCTCCCCGCCCGTTACCAGCAGCTTGTCATCAGGCGTCGTCGCCGCGTCGCCGGTCCACGTGTCCAGGTAGAGGTCGTAGCTCCCGACCCGCTCCACCGTGTAGCGACCCGGCCGAAAGGTCTCGACCGCCTGCAAGGGCTGATTGCCCTCGAAGACCACGACGCCGACCGACTCCCTCTCTCCGCCTGCGGTCGCCGGCTGTGGCAGTCGACGCGTCATCGTCACGACGTCCAGCTCGTCAGGGCCAAAGCCCATCTCCTCGACGAACAAATGCGCGACCGCGACCGCGCCTCCGACGCGCAGCTCTTCCCAGACGCCCGTCTCGCGAAACGCCTTCATGTCGACCCGCACCACCGTTCGGTAGTCGTCCACGTGGAAGTTGCGCGCTCTGAGCTTTCCTTGGCCCTGCGCGGGCAGCAGCGCAGTGGTCACGATCGCCAACAGCGACGAGGGCAGGAGGGAGTGCCTGGAAGTCCTCATCCGATCATCATACTCCGCTGACGAAGCAGGGACCCAGCCGCGCTGCGGGGCCGAGCTTGGTGGCGGTTGCGACGCCTTCGTTCTGTGAGAACATGTGCCCAGGGCGACCGATCCACGAGCTCCCCCGCGCGCACCTCCACCGACCCCATGAAGCCAAGCCCCGCTACGGATGCACGGCTGCTGGCAGCGCCCTTGACGCTGCTGCTGAGCGCCGTGGGCGCCTCGCAATCCAACGCCGAGCTCGCCTCGCTCGAGCGCCGCTTCGCGACCGCGCGCGACGCCTACCTCACCCAGCTCAGCGCCCACCTGCCGGCGGCCTATCGCGCGCGCTTTTGCGCGCTCTCCGATGAGGACCTCCTCGCCGTCGCCGAGACCAAGCGGCTCTGGCAGTCCTACATCGCCGAAGGCCCGCTCACGATGGGCGACCCGCGCAAGCAGTCGACCGGGATCTTCCGCGCCGAGTTCCTCGACCCGATCAACCGCGTCGCTCGGATCCTGCTGATCGACCCGGCCGAGCTCGACGACGTGGAGCTGCTGCGCGCCCGCAATGAGGCCTTCGACCTCGGCTACCAGCTGCGCGACGCCCGCGAGCGCCAAGGCGTCGACATCGACCCGACCAAGGCCAAGCGGTCCCCGACCGGCATCCCCTACCCGCACCTCGACAACCCGCACACCTGCATCGACCTGCTCGAGCTCTACGAGCGCACCCTCGTGCTCGCCAAGACCGTCGCCTACCCCGACGCCGAGCCGGTCCTGATGCAGAACGCCGCGGCGTGCAGCGAGATCGACCTGCTCGAGGCCGACTTCGTGATGTACGGCAACCAGGTCCGCATGCTGTCCGGCTCGATCGCCTGGGTCTGCGACCCGCTGATGACGGCGTGCACGCGCGACCACAGCGACGACCGCAAGCACGGCCGCGCCAGCGGCCACCAGTCCCAGATCGAGGGCAAGCGCTTCCCCGGCGATCGCGCGCGCCGCTTCGGCTGCCGCGGCGGCCCCGAGGGGGCGGGCGGCGGCAGCACCGGCGAGGGCGCGGTGCGCGGCTACTCCTACAACGGCACCGGCCACGGCGGCCCGATGTTCGCGCGGCTGCGCAACGTCGTAGCGCCCGGCAACCGCGAGGGCGCGATCACCTCGGTCTACACCACGGACAACAGCCTCAAGCACGCGTGCCAGGCGACCGAAGGCGAGCTGGTGCTGCCGCCTGGCGTGACCGCTGCGTCGCTCAGCCAAGGCAACAAGGCGCTGTTCAAGGCGATCGCGCAGGGCAAGCTCAAGAAGGCCTACGTCAAGCTGCAGGCGCCAGCACCGCGCGACGCGTTCGACGCTGCGGTGCGCCGCTACCTCAAGGCGCGCCTCGACGCCGAGGTCGACTGGACGCTCACCGGCATCGAGCACATCCTCGACGTCGGCGACGCCTACGAAGCCCACCGCCGCTATGTCGCGGCCAAGCGCGCGATGCGCGGCGTGCCGGCGTTCGACCAGCGCGCGGAAGCCGTCGAGCTCTGGCTCGCGCTCGACCACGTCAAGGCCGAGGTCAAGGTCGGCGAGGCCTACCAGAAGATCATCGGCGAGGGAGACGCCGACCGGCGGCAGCTCGAACGCTTCGTCGCGAAGCACCCCGAATCCGAATACGCCGCCGCCGCAAAGCACTGCCTGCAATCAGGCAAGGACGACTTCTGGCCGGAGCTGTTCCATTTCGTCCAGAAGGACACGCACCTCAACAAGTGGGACTACCTGGACCACGACCGCGTCGCGCGCTGATCCTGCGCCGCGGCGCGTTCGAACCTCCGCGCGCATCCGGTATCCTCACGCAGGTCTCGTCCCTCGCCCCCCCCGGCGCGTCGTCGCGCCGCCGCCCCCCCACCCCCGTGCGCAACAACCCCACCACTCTCGGCGCCGCGGCGCTGGCGCTCTGCGCCACGCTGGCTGCGCAGAAGATCCACCCTGATGAGTTCAAGCTGAAGCCGCAGATCGACCAGGCGATCGCCGCGGGCGTGGAGCACCTGCTCGACGGGCAGGTCCGAGACGGCTCCTGGGGTGTGCATCCTGGCCAACCCGGCGGGCAGACCGGCCTGTGCGCCTACGCGCTGCTGAAGAGCGGCGTCTCGCCGGACCACCCGAGCCTGCAGCGCGCGTTCGCCTACCTCGACGGTGTCACCCCGGACAAGACCTACGCGGTTGGCTGCATGCTGCTCGCCTACGGCGCGACCGGCAAGCGCGAGCACAAGGCGCGCATGCGCGAGCTGCTCGACATCATGCTGCGCATCCAAGGGAAGCCGGGCACCTGGGGCTATCCGCACGGCGCGCCGGACCTGTCCAACACGCAGTATGCGGCGCTCGGCCTTTGGTCGGCCGACAAGGCCGGCCTCAAGGTGCCCGCCGAAGCGTGGCAGCGGCTCATCGAAGGGACGCTCACGCACCAGGAGGCCTACCGCCTCGCGAACGTCGACATCAGCGACCGCACCGGCGTCGCCAAGCGCGAGGTCGCCGGCTTCCAGTACCGCGCCAACGGCGCCAAGGACCTCAAGAACGCCACGGGCACGATGACGACCGCGGGCGTGTCGATCCTCAAGATCTGCGAGATCGGGCTCGGCAGCAAGCTCAAGAAGGACGCGCGCAAGGAGCTCACCCGCGCGCTCAACGCCGGCCTCGGCTGGCTGGAGGTCAACTTCAGCGTCCAGCACGACCAGCGCCCCGGCCAGCGCAGCCGCGGCTGGTTCCTCTACTACCTCTACGGCATGGAGCGCGTCGGCGGCCTCGCGCAGCAAGAGCAGTTCGGATCGCACTGGTGGTACGTCGAGGGCGCGCCCGAGGTCCTGCGGCGACAGAAGAACGGCAGCTGGGGCAAGACCTACGACACCTGCTTCGCGCTGCTGTTCCTGCGGCGCGCGACCAAGCTCGGCCCGACCACCGGCTCGGGCGGCGCGGTGGCGTCCCGCCACCTGTTCTCGGTGGGCAAGGACAGCGACGACGTCTACCTGCAGGGCGCCGGCCAGCAGCCGCTGATGCTCTACCTGAGCGGCTTCGGCCCGCCGCTGCAGGCCACGCACAAGGACTACGGTCTGCGGATCCTGCGCGTCGACTACCTCGAAGGCGACCGCGTGCTCGGCCAGGTCGCCGGTGACCCGACCCGCGCGTGGCACCCCAACGACACCTTCCTGCACCGCTGCACGGCGCTGTCGCACGGCGTGCACAAGATCCGCGCGCGCATCGAGCTGGTCGATTTTTTTTTTAATGATACGGCGACCACCGAGAC
>CAZTQF010000124.1:0-7090 GCA_964615255.1 uncultured candidatus Brocadiaceae bacterium
GACGTCGACGCCGTCGGCGAACCGGACCTCGGGGTCGTCGCCGGTCCGGTCGGTGATGGCCGACGCCTCGGGTGCGAGCTCCACGAAGCCCTTGGCCGCGCCGATCGGCATCGTGAACACGTCGAGGCCGAGCAGGTCCGCGACCTGATCGCCGTTGCGCATCGACGCGCCGATCTGGCGCACGTCGGCGCCGCCCTGGCTCCGCAGGCGGCGCAGGCCGCGCTGGCTGGCGAGCGTCGCCTTCTCGCCGGCGTTCTTGCCGTCGCCGAGGCCGTTGTCGCTCAGGAACGCGTTGACGCGACCCATGAACACGTTGACCCAGGTCGGCTGCGCCAGCGCGCCGATCAGCCAGTTCTGGCGCGCCGAGAAGCCGAGCGTGAAGTTGAGCCGTACGCCGTCGTCAGAGAGCCGCCGCGCCGCGAGCAGGCCCGCCGGCGTCAGCGGGACCTTGACGATGAAGCGCTCGGGGCAGATCGCGTGGAAGCGCTTGCCGTAGCGGTAGCTCGCCTCTGCGTCGTGGCTCAGCGCCGTGTGCAGCTCGACCGAGACGTCGGCGTCGAAGGTCCGCACGAGCTTCAGGCCGTGAACAGCGTTCAGCGCGAACGCGACCTCGGTGACGACGTCGTCGGCGTGCACGCCCTGGCCGCGCAGCATCGCCGCGGTCTCCGGGACGAGGTCGTCGTAGATGCCCTTTTGGACCTCGTTGTTGAGCAGCGTGTTGTTGGTCGTCAGCGCGACGAACTCCTTCACCCACAGCTCGCGGGCCGCGTCGACGTCGCCCGTGTCGAGCCAGAGCGACGTGCCCGTCGCCGAGACGGTGCGCCAGAGGTCGGAGCCGGGGAAGCTCTGGCGCTGCTGTTGCGGGACGTCTGCGAGCTGTCGGAGGCAGAAGCCGGCGAGGTCCTGCGCGAGCGGAGAGTCGAACTCGGGTGCGTTCATGGTGTTCAGGGGGCGTCAGCTGGACGCGCCGCCGTCTCCTCGCTGCGCTGCGAGCGCCGCGGCGCGGTCGGCCTCCTGGCGCGCGAACGCCGCGTGGTGCTCTTGCAGCGGCGCGACCTCGACGGGCTGCTTCATCCACACCTCCATGCCCTGGATCGTGGCGGAGGCGGCGGCGAGCGTCGTGATGCAGGGGATCCGGTGGCTCGCTGCGGCGCTGCGGATCAGGCGGTCGTCGCTCCGCTCGCGGCTGCCTCGCGGCGTGTTCACGATCAGCCGGACCTCGCGGTTGACGACGAGGTCGAGCACGTGCGGCCGCCCCTCGTGGACCTTGCGCACCCGCTCGACCGGGATGCCGGCGTTCTGGAGCGCGCGCGCGGTCCCGCCCGTCGCGACGATCTCGAATCCCAGGCCCGCGATGCGGTCGACGAGCGGGAGGATCATCCGCTTGTCCTCGTCGCGCACGCTGACGAACACCTTGCCTTCGCGCGGCAGCGTGTTGCCGGCGCCGACCATCGCCTTGGCGAAGGCGCTGCCGAAGCGCGCGTCGATGCCCATGACCTCGCCGGTCGACTTCATCTCCGGCCCGAGCAGCGTGTCGACGCCCTGGAACTTGCCGAACGGGAAGACCGGCGCCTTGACCGAGAAGAACGGCGGCTCCAGCCGCTCGACGATGCCGATGTCGGCGAGCTTCTCGCCGAGCATGACCCGCGCCGCCATCTTGGCGAGCGGCTGGGCGATCGCCTTGCTGACGAACGGCACCGTGCGCGAGGCGCGCGGGTTGGCCTCGATGATGTAGACCCTCGGCCCCTTGACCGCCCACTGCACGTTCATCAGTCCGACGACGTCCAGCGCGCGCGCCAGGTCTCTGGTCTTGTCGGTGATGTCCTTGATGATGCCGTCGCTCAAGGTGTAGGGCGGCAGCGAGCAGCTCGAGTCGCCCGAGTGGATGCCGGCCTCCTCGATGTGCTCCATGACGCCGCCGATGACGACCTGCTCGCCGTCGCTGATCGCGTCGACGTCGACCTCGATCGCGGAGTCCAGGAACTTGTCGACCAGCAGCGGCCGCTCCTCCGAGAACGTCCGGTTGCGCTCCATGTAGCCGAGCAGCGCGTCGCGGTCGTAGACGATCTCCATCGCGCGGCCGCCGAGCACGAAGCTCGGGCGCACCAGCACCGGATAGCCGATCTCGGCGGCCGCGGCGAGCGCCTCGTCGGCGGTGGCAGCCATGCCGTTGGGCGGCTGGTCGATGTCGAGACCGCTGATCAGCTTGCTGAACAGGTCGCGGTCCTCGGCGGTGTCGATCATGTCGACGCTCGTGCCGACCAGGGGCGCGCCGTGGTCCTGGAGGCCGCGGGCGAGGTTCAGCGGCGTCTGCCCGCCGAACTGCACGATGACGCCCCTGGGCGCGATGCGGTCGACGACGTTCATGACGTCCTCGTGCGTCAGCGGCTCGAAGAACAGCATGTCCGAAGTGTCGAAGTCCGTCGACACGGTCTCGGGGTTGCTGTTGACCATGACGGACTCGTAGCCCATCTCGCGCAGCGCCATGGCCGCGTGCACGCAGCAGTAGTCGAACTCGATGCCCTGCCCGATGCGGTTCGGACCGCCGCCGAGCACGACCACGCGCTCGCGTCGCTCGGCGCCGTCCTCCTCGGTCTCGTCCTCCGTCCCGCAGTAGGTCGAGTAGAGGTAGGGGGTGCTGCTGGGGTATTCGGCGGCGCAGGTGTCGACGCGCTTGTAGGCGGGCGTGACGCCGAGCGCCTTGCGGTGCGCGCGCACGTCCCACTCGGTCACGCCGTCGGGCGCGGCGGCGGCCAGCTGACGGTCGCTGAACCCCATCTGCTTGGCCTCGCGCACCAGCGGCTCGTGGGCGCCGGCGATGCCGTCGGCGAACGCCTCCACGATGCGCGCCTCCATCGCGACGAGCTCGGCGAGCTGGTCCAGGAACCAAGGGTCGATGTGCGTGTAGTCGAAGATGTCTTCGACGGACATGCCGGCGAGCATCGCCGCGCGGATCCAGTCGATGCGGTCGGCGCGCGGGGTCGCGAGGTGCGGGCGGATCGACTCGACCTGGAAGTCCTCGGGACGGCAGTGGGGCTGGCCCGGCACGTTGCCGAAGCCGTTGCGCCCGGTCTCCAACCCGCGCAGCGCCTTCTGCATCGCCTCCTTGAAGGTGCGGCCGATCGCCATGACCTCGCCGACCGACTTCATCTGGGTCGTCAGCACCGGGTCGGCGGTGGGGAACTTCTCGAACGCCCAGCGCGGGAACTTCACCACGCAGTAGTCGATCGTCGGCTCGAAGCAGGCCTTGGTGATCTTGGTGATGTCGTTGTCGAGCTCGTCCAGGGTGTAGCCGACGGCGAGCTTGGCCGCGATCTTCGCGATCGGGAACCCGGTCGCCTTGCTCGCGAGCGCCGAGCTGCGCGAGACGCGGGGGTTCATCTCGATGACGATCATGCGGCCGTCGCGAGGGTTGACCGCGAACTGCACGTTGGAGCCGCCGGTGTCGACGCCGACCTCGCGCAGCACCGCCAGCGACGCGTCGCGCATCAGCTGGTACTCGCGGTCGCTCAGCGTCTGCGCCGGAGCCACCGTGATCGAGTCGCCGGTGTGCACGCCCATCGCGTCGAAGTTCTCGATGGAGCAGACGATGATGCAGTTGTCGTTCTTGTCCCGAACGACCTCCATCTCGTACTCCTTCCAGCCGATGATCGACTCCTCGATCAAGATCTCGCTGTTCAGCGACAGCTGCAGCCCCCGCGCCGCGATGTCTTCGAACTCCTCGAGGTTGTAGGCGATGCCGCCGCCGCTGCCTCCCATGGTGAATCCCGGCCGGATGACGCAGGGCAGCCCGATCTCGTCGAGCGCGCTCCGCGCCTCGGGCATCGAGTAGGCGAGCTTGCTGCGCGCACAGGCGAGGCCGATGTTCTCCATCGCCTCGCGGAACTCCTGGCGGCCTTCGGCCTTGATGATCGACTCGGGCTTGGCGCCGATCATCTCGACGTCGAACTGGTCGAGTACGCCCTGGTCGTGCAGCTGCATCGCGCAGTTGAGCGCCGTCTGGCCGCCGAGCGTCGGCAGGATCGCGTCGGGGCGCTCCTTCTCGATGATCTTCGCGACGACCGCGGGCGTGATCGGCTCGACGTAGGTCCGATCCGCCATCTCCGGATCGGTCATGATCGTCGCAGGGTTGCTGTTGATCAGGATGATCTGGTAGCCATCGCTGCGCAGGGACTTGCAGGCCTGCACGCCTGAATAGTCGAACTCACAGGCTTGGCCGATCACGATCGGCCCCGAACCCAGGATGAGGATCGACTTCAGGTCTTGGCGGCGTGGCATCGTCGGGCAAAGACTACACCCGCCCGGCGGAGACGACGCGAGGGGAAACTCGGCCGGCGGCAGCGTGTGGACAGCTCTCCACGAAGGCGCGCGCTCTGGAGAGCGGGCGCGGGGCGCGCGCCGGCTCAGTAGCCGATCACGACGTCGTTGCCGTTCGAGAGCTCGAACTCGGCAGGCGTCACGATGTCGAAGGCGAGGCCCTGCGCGCTCAGCGGAAAGCCGACGAGCGTCGCGTTGCTCGGGATCGGCAGCGACAGCGACGTGGTGCCGGTCGTGGCCGCGGGCATCGCCAGGATCGTGCCGGTCGCGTCTTGCGTCGCGACGCAGCTGGCGCCGAACAGCGTCGGCAGCAGCGTCCCCACCGGGGTCGGCGGGACCGACGCGCCGAGCGCCAAGAAGACGGGCAGGATCGACGGCTGCACGCCGGTCAGCTCGAGGTCCCAGCGGGTCCCCGCCAGCGGGGCCGCCGTCGTCGTCAGCGTCATGTTGCCGCAGCCGCCGCCGGCGTCGGTGGCGGCGCCGCAGGCCAGCGCGCCAGGCGTCACCAGCCAGCCGTTACCCAGCGGGATGAACGTCAGCGTCGTGTCGCCGAGGTCGAAGTTCGGATCTGGCGAGTTCGAGCCCGCCGGGCCGGGCCCGATGAATTCCTCGTAGACGGTGAGGTCGATCGCGACGGTGGAGGGCTGGCTGAGGTCCGTCGATGCCGGGACCGGGTTGTTGAGCGTGTGCACGCCGATGATCGTCTCGACCGCGCCGAACGTCGAGCTGGTGTTGTTGCAGCGCGCGTCCATCCGGATGCGGATCTCCCCGCTGCTGAACAGGGTCACCGAGTTCGAGAACGCGCCCGCTGCGAAGCCGAGGTAGGGCTCGTTGTCGATCCAAGTGACGGTGCAGTGCGTGCCGCTGGTGTTGTCGACCCAGATACCGGCGTTGGGTGACGTTGGCGTGCCGAAGCCCTGGGTGCTGTGGTCGCCCCAATAGGCGAAGACGCAGTCGGCGCCCAACGCGTCGAGGTTCGCCGCGCCAGGCGTGTAGGTCGCGGCGCCGCCGTTGGGGACCGGCACGCCGCCGTTGGCGAACGTCAAGATGCCGTGATCGCTGACGAAGACCTCCGTGTAGGTCGTGCCGTTGAAGTTGAAGCTGAAGCCCAGGGGCACGGGGTTGGCCGTGAAGTTGTCGACCGGCGGGCCGACGATCAGCGTGCCGATCTCCTGCATCGTGCAGGGGGTCTGGGCGAGCGCCGTCGCGGCGATGGCTGCGACAGCCGACGTCGAGAGGATGCGGTTCATGGTGGTGTGCTCGTATGGCAGGGGGCAGCGCCAGCGTCGTCGTCGCGCCAGCGCCTCGCATGATACCGACCAGCCGCCTGCGTCCTCGGCTGGATCGACGGACTTCAGCGGCGCTTCGCGATCGGCCACGGCTGCACGCCGACGCGGTCCGCCCAGCTCTGCCATTTGCGTGCGAGCGCAAGCACCCGTTCGGGCTGCGCCGCCGCGAGGTCGTGCTGCTCCGTCCGATCGGCCTCCATGTCATAGAGCTCCCAGGTGATCGGTCGCCCGTTCCGGTGCTGCGAGACGAGCTTCCAGCGGCCGTCGCGCAGGCCCAGGTTGCCGTGGTGCTCGAAGCAGAGCGGCGAGGTGCGGGTGAGCGCGCCGCCTCGCAGCGCCGGCAGCAGGTCCTGGCCCTCGGGCGGCAGCAGCGCTCCTTCCGTCTCGCCGGCTGGGTAGACCGCGCCCGCCGCCGACAGGATGGTCGGGAGCACGTCGATGAGGTGCCCCGGCGCATGGACGACCGTCCCGGCCCGCACAGCGGCCAGCCCGCGCGGCCAGCGGACGACGAACGGCGTGCTGATGCCGCCTTCGTACGCGTCGTGCTTGTAGCCGCGGAACGGCGTGTTGGAGACGTTGGCCCAGCCCTGGCCGTAGCCGATGTAGGTGTCCTCGGCGCCCGCCACCACGTCGGGCCCCGTGCGCACCGGGCGACCGTCGCGCGTCTGCATCGGTGGCCAGATCTGCTTCTGGAGCCCGTCCACACCCAGCGGCTCGTAGGTCCGGTCGCGGATCTTGTCGGCGTTCGTCTGACGCCCCATTCCTTCTGCGCAGCCGCCGTTGTCCTGGAGGTAGACGATCAGCGTGTCGTCCAGGCGTCCCTGCCGCTCGAGCTCGGCGACGAGGCGGCCGATGCCCTGGTCCATGCGATCGATCATCGCGGCGTAGACCTGCATGTTGCGCGCCTCCCAGGCGTGGTTCGGTGTCTTCGACCAAGGCCGCGGGGCCTCGGACATCGGCCACGCGGGCTCGAGCACGCCTGCTGCCCGGGCGCGCTCGAGCCGTCGCCTGCGGACCGGCTCGAAGCCGTCGTCGTAGACGCCCTCGTACTTCGCGATGTCCGCTTCGAGCGCGTGCATCGGCCAGTGCGCGGTCGTGTAGGCGACGTAGAGGAAGAACGGGGTGTCGGTGTGCTGTTCGTCGTGCTCGCGCACGAAGCGGACCGCCTGGTCGGTGATCGCGTCGGTGTAGTAGAAGCGCTCCGGCCGGTACTCCGCGTCGTTCTCGGGCGTCACGTAGGTGTTGTCGCGACACAGCGTCGTCGGGTCGAAGAAGCTGCCCGCGCCGTGGATGGTTCCATAGAAACGATCAAAACCGCGCTGCAAGGGCCAGTTGTGCTTCTCTGCCTCCACACCCGGTGTGATTTTCTTCGTGACATGCCATTTACCCGAGATATAGGTTGAGTACCCCGCAGGTTTCAGGGCCTCGGCTATGGTGACGCAGCTGGTATTCAGGTCGCCTCGGTATCCGTCGACACCATGGTC
>CAZTQF010000125.1:0-7072 GCA_964615255.1 uncultured candidatus Brocadiaceae bacterium
TGCTCCAGCCAGGCCAGCGCCACCTGCAGCCGGCGCTCGGCCTGCTCGGCTACCTCGGGTGCAGACCCGCGGGTGTCCTGCGTGAGCACGAAGCGGTAGGCGAACGCGGCGTGCCCGGTGGTCCAAGACGGCAGCAGGCTCAGGATCTGCTGCCCCCGCGCGAACGCCTCGGCGGCGTCGCCGCCTTCTTGGGCCGCGGTCAACGCCTGCCAGGCGAACGGCAGCCGCGCGGGGCGCGCAAACCAGGCCGCGAACTCGGTGAGCTTCGGTCCGCACGGGGCCAGCAGCGCTGCGGCGCCGCCGATCAGTGCCAAGGTGCTGGTCGCGCGGAGGAACGGCATGGGGGGGAGAGGGCCCGCAGGCGAGGGCGCAGCCAGCCCAGGCTAGCTCTATGACACGCGGCCCGACAAGAAAACCGACCTCACAGCAGCCAATGCCCGCGCGCGAACGCCTGAACGGCCTCGCCGACCGGCCCGACGCCGCCGATCCACTGCACGAACTGGAGCGCCCCGATGGCGGACGCGACCGTCGCCCACCCGGCGATCAGCCCGAGCAGCGCCGCTGCGGTCAGCGTCAGCAGCGTCGGCGCGCACGTGATCGCTGCCAGCAACAAGCTGTTCTGCCACCGCGGCCGCGCGTCGGCGCCGACCAGGACGACGCTGCCCTGCGAGAACAGCAGCGGCACGTCGCCGTCGAGCTGCGTCAGCTCGACGGCTTCGATCACCTGCTCGTCGATCGCGACCCGGACCAGCTCTAGAGACTCGACGAACTCGATCGGCGTCGTCGCGAGCGCGCTGCCCGAGGCGGTCAGCTCGAGCCGCGTCGGCGCGGAGCCCGTCGGCAGCGCGGCGCGGGGTCGCAGCCAGACGGCGCGCGTGCGCAGCGGCGCAGCCGGGACGAATGCCAGGTGGGCGCCTGCGCGGTCGAGCACGGGTGACTCCGGCGGCAGTGCGTCCTGGTGCACGAACGCCTGGCTGTCGACGCCGAGCGCGGCGGGCAGCGTCAGCAATACCGGCGCGCAGATCACCAGCTGGGCCGCGACGGCCCCGAGCGCCACGCGCGCGCGGCCACCGAACGGTCCGCGCGCGATCCGCCGCACGGCGTCCGCGCCGTCCCGACGCAGCGTGAAGGTCGGCCACGTCTGCGCCGCGACCAGGCAGCATGCGGCGCTCGCCACGAGGAGCGGCAGCGCCAGCCACGGGGTCACAGCGCCCGCGGCGGACGGGCTGCCGACGGGGGCGGGTTCGGTGCGCCAGCCGCCGACAGCGGCTAGCGCTGCGGCGGCCACGGACAGCGGTCCGGCGACCGCGACGCAGCGACGGAACGTGACGCCGAACGGCCCGCGCCAGCCGATCAACGTCGGCGCTCCTGGTCGCTGCGATCCCGCCCGAGGCGCCGGAACAGCGCGAAGAGGTGGTCGCGCGGGCGCTCGACGCGCGCGGTCCGCGCGCCCTTGCGCCGGGCTTCCTCGGCCAGCGCGGTGACGTCGTCGTCGTCGAGGCCGCTGACGATCAGCGCGTGTTCGTCGCGCGCGAGCAGCTCGTCCAGCGGCCCACGCATGTGCACGCTCCCGCTGTGCAGGACCAGCACCTCGTCGCAGCACTCTTCGACCTCCAGCAGGTGGTGCGAGGCCATCAGCACCGCCGCGCCCGCCTCGGCGCGCTCGCGGAGCAGCGCCATCACGGTCTCGGAGCCGAACGGGTCGAGGCCGGACGTCGGCTCGTCGAGCAGCAGGACCTCGGGTTCGGCGATCAGCGCGGCGGCCAGGGCGAGCCGCTTGCCCATCCCGGTCGAGAAGGTGCGGATGCGGCGACGGCCCGCGTGCTCGAGCTCCAGCCGCGCCAGCAGCGCCGCGGCGCGCTCGTCGGAGACGTCGTTCGGCAGGCCGAGCTCGGCGCCGATGAAGCTCAGGTACTCGGGCGCGGACAGGGTCGCGAGCGGCAGCGCGCCCTCGCTCTGATAGGCGACGCGCCGCACGAGCGCGCGGTCGGTGGGCGCGCGGTCGAGCACGCGGACCTCTCCGCTGCTCGGCGCCTGCAGCCCTGCGAGCACGCGCAGCAGCGTGGTCTTGCCCGAGCCGTTCGGCCCGAGCACGCCCAGCACCTGGCCCCCGCGCAGCTCCAGATCGAGCGGACGGAGCGCCTCGACGGCCGCGCGGCGGCCGCGGCCGCGGAAGGTCACGGCGAGTTGCCGGGCAGAGATGGCGGCGACCATGTGCCGCGATGGTATACGTGACGCCATGCAGTTTTCTCGGACGGAGCAGCCGTCGCAGGGGGCCCTCGCTTGAGCGGCTACCTCGAGCTCGCGGACGGCGCGGTGGTGCCGGTGCGCGACGGGCTCGTGCTCGGTCGCGTCGCTGCGTGCGACGTGGTGGTCGCCGACAGCAAGGCGTCGCGACGGCACGCGCGGCTGATCGCCGAGGCCGGCGTGGTCGAGATCGAGGACATGGGGTCGAGCAACGGCACCCTGCTCAACGGCAAGCCTGTCGACCGGCGGATGCTGCGTGACGGCGACCGCGTCGAGATCGGTCAGACCGTGATCGTCTACCGAGAAGGCGCGCTGCCCGGCCGCAGCGCCGCGGCGCCGGCGCGCGCGTCCGGTGGTGCTGCGCTCCTCGACGACGACGACGACCTGTTTGCGAGCGCAGGGCCGTCTGGAGCGGCGCCGGTGGCGCCCCCGACCGACGAGGCGGTCCTGGGAGGCGACGACGAGCTGCCTGCTCCAAGAGCTCCGTCTCCGTCCGCGCCGCCGCCGCCCGCCGCCGACGTCGTCGAGTTCGAGGACGAGGTCGTCGAGGTCCAGAACGTGCCGCCGCCGCGCCCGGAGCCCGCGGTCGAGGTGCGCCAAGCCGGGCGGCCTGCGTCGGGTGCAGGCGCCGCCGACCCTGTCCAGGCGAGCTCGGGCAGGGTCCTGCAGTACTCGAAGAAGAAGGGCGGCAGCGGCCTGCTGGGGGACGACCTCGGGCAGATGTCCGGCGGCACGAAGTGGCTGCTGGTGCTGCTCGCCGTCGCGGCGGGCGGCGGCGTCGTCTACGCGATCATGTCGGCGATGCGCTGACCGAGCGCAGGACCTCGAGCCACTGCTGCGCCGCCGCGGCCCAGCTGCTCGCCGACGCCGCCGCGATGCGGCGCGCGACCGCGTCCGCTGGCTCGTCGCGCGGCGCGTCCATGGCGGCCGCCCAGGCGGCGGGCTGATCTGCCGGCAGCACGGCGCCGTCGCCGGCGACTTCTGGCAGCGCGCCGCAGTCCGAGACGGCGACGGGCGCGCCGTGCGCGCGTGCTTCGAGCGCGGGCAGACCGAAGCCCTCGTAGCGGGACGGCAAGACCACCAGGCGCGCGGCCCGATAGAGCGCGTGCAGGGCGGAGTCGGACTTCACGCCGAGGTGCTTGACGTGCTGTCCCACCGACAATCGCGCGGCGAGCGCGCGCAGCCTGGGCCACTCGCCGGCGTCTTTGCCGACGAGCCAGAGCTCCGGCCTGCGAGACGCGTCGAGCGCGGCGAGCGCGCGCACCAGCACGGCGAGGTTCTTGCGCGGCTCGAGGTGGCCGACGTGCAGGACGAAGCCGCGCTCCGGGAGGTCTTCGAGTCGAGGCCCAGGTGGCGGCACAGCGACCCCGTTGCCTACCACGTGGGGCGCGCACCCGGGGGCGAGCGAGCGCAGCCTCTCCGCGGTCCAGCGGCTCACGGCGATCACGCGCGCCGCGCGACGCAGCGAGATGCGCAGCGCCAGCCGCGCCGGCCGCGCCAGCCATCGCGGCCGCCGCCCTTCACCGTCGGCGTCCCGCACGTCGTGGATCGTCAGGCAAAGCGGCACGCCGAGGCGCGGCGCGGGGAGGAACCCATGGTCGTAGACCGTCGCGCCGAGCTCGCGGAGCAGCGGCCGCAGTCGGCGCTGCTCTGCGATCGCTCGCCGCCACGTCGGAGCTTGTGGGATGCCGACGGGGCGCCACTCGATCGGGCCCCGCTGGGGCGGCGCCGGGAGCTGCAGGCTCGGGTGGTGCAGAACGGTGAGGCGTTCTCCGTCGCGCAGCAGCAAAGGCGCCTCGCGCAGGAACGCCAGCAGCCGGCGGTCGGCGCCCGAGAACGGGCTCGCGCCCAGCAGCCACCCGGCGACGACGGCGTGCATGCTCACCGCGTGATCCGGGGCGCTGGCGCCGCTGGGAGCTGACCGACCACGTCCATGCCTCGCGTCAGCTTACCTCGCCGAGGTGATCTTCGCCGCTGTGGCGCTCGCGCGTTGGTTGGCGCTACCCTCCGCGCGTGAGAACGACTTGCACTGTCGTCGGCGCCGTGTGCGCTTTGGTCACCGGAGCGGCAGCGCAAGGGTTGGAAGTTGGCGCGAAGGCGCCTGCGTTCGCCCTCGCCAAGATGGTCCGCGGGGCCCCCGTCGCGTCCCTGCCTGCCGGCAAGGTGCACCTGATCGAGTTCTGGGGCACCTCGGCGGGGGCCGGCTTCGAGCGGTTCGAAAAGTTCGCTGCGCTGCGGAAGACGCACGGCGACAAGCTCGCGGTCGTCGGCGTCATCGGCCCCGACCCCGAGCAGTACGACTTCGAGACGGTCGCGGACTACTACCGGGAGAACGGCGACTCGATCGACTTCACGATCGGCTTCGACGACGGCGGCAAGCTCCACGCGGCGTGGGTGGCAGCCGCGGCGGCCGAGCCGCCGCACGTGTTCCTGGTCGACGCCAAGGGCAACGTCGCGTGGAGCGGCGGCCTGGGCTTCCTGCCGCTCGCGCTCCCGGTCGTGATGAAGGGAGACGTCGACTACGCCAAGCTCGCGGCCGAGCAGGAAGCCGCGAAGAAGAAGTTCATCCGGTTGACCTTCCTGGCGAGCCTCAAGCCCGCCGGCACCGCCAAGGAGCTCGACGGGTTCGTCGCGCGCTGGCCGGCCCTCGCCCACCTCGCGACGACGACGGCCTGGGGCCAGCTGCTCGAGGGCGACGACCCTGGGCTCGCGCTGCAGCTCTGCGACCGGATGGTGGAGGTCTGCAGCGCGGCGGCAGACGCCATGCACCTCAACTGGGTGGCGTGGACGCTGGTCGATCCGGAGCTCGAGTGGCCGGACCGGATGCTCGCGATCGCCGAGAAGGCCGCCGAGAAAGCGGTCGCGCTGACCGGCGGCGAAGACTCTTCGATGCTCGACACGCTGGCGCGCGTGGCCTTTTGGAAGCAGGACTTCAAGCAGGCCGTGCAGCTGCAGCAGAAGGCGGTCGCCAAGGCCGAGGACCCCGACGAGCGCGCGGGCCTCGCGGTGACGCTCGGCGAGTACCAGCGGCTGCTGGACGGCAAGTAGCAGGGCGCCGCCGCTCAGCGCAGCAGCTCCTCGTGCAGCCGCAGCCACGCCGCGGCGACTCCCGCGGGCGTCATCGCAGCGGCGCGAGCGGGGCCCGCGGCCACCTGTCGGGCGCGCTCCTCCGGGTCGTCGTGAACGGCGGCGAGCCCCGCCGCGATCGAGGCAGGATCGGCGGGGTCGACGTAGCGCGGCGTATCGCCCGCGAGCTCGCGGAGGGAGGGCAGGTCGCTGCAGACGACGGGGGCGCCGTGCGCGAGCGCCTCGAGCACCGGCAGACCGAAGCCCTCGAACCGCGAGGCGTGCACGACCGCGCGGCAGCTGCGGAGCAGCCGGGCCTTCTCGGCTTCGTCGACGTAGTCGTCGGGCGGGCCGACGAAGCGCAGCGGCGGCGCGTCCTCGCGGCCGCGGACGAAGCGCGCGTAGCCCTCTCGCACCAGGGCCCGGTTCTTCCGCGGCCGGTCGTCTCCGAGGATCAGGAAAGCGCCCCGTCGGCCGGCTTCGTCCGGCGTCGGGCCGGCGGGCGGCGGGACGCCGTGCGGGACGAGCGCCACCGCGCTGGCACCCGTCAGCAGGCCGCGTGCGTCGTCGCGCGTCATCGTCGACGGCGCGATCACCAGCGCGGCGCTCCGCAGCGCGCGCGTCGTCGCGAACCGGCGCCACCAGCCGGTTCGTTCGCCGCACGCCGGGTGCAGCCAAGGGAGGTCGTGCGCGGTCGCGATCGTCGGGCACGGTGAGGTGAGCGGCACAGACGCTACGGAGCTGTGCAACAGCCGCGCACGGAGCCGTCGCAGGATGCGCGGCAGGGTCCGCTGTCGGCGTAGCCAGCCGCGCGGCGCAGGCACCTGCTGCAGGTCCGCGAGCTCCTCGAGCTGCGCGCCCTCGGGCACGAGCAGGACGCAGGCGTGCGGCGCGATCTCGGAATAGGCGCGCAGCCCGCTGACGAACGCGCGGCCGACGCCGGTGATCGGCCCGTCGCCGAAGCAGGCGCCGTCGAAGGCAACGACGCTCACGCCAGCACCTCCCGATAGAGCGCGGCGTGCTCCTCGGCGCAGCGACGCCACGTCCTTTGGGCCGCGAGCGCGCGGCCTGTCCGGGCAGCGTCGGTGCGCGCGCGCTCGTCGCCGACTACCACCTCGATCGCGTCGGCGAGCGCGGCCGGATCGGTCGCGTCGGCATAGCGTGCGGCGTCCTCGCAGACCTCGCGGAGCGGCGCGACGTCGTGGGCCACGACCGGCACGCCGAGCGCCATGGCCTCCAGCGGGGGGAACCCGAAGCCCTCCCAGAGCGACGGGTAGACCAGCGCGCGGGCGTGCTGCAGCAGCGACCAGAGCTCTTGGTCCAAAGCGCTTCGGCGCCACGTGAGCAGGCCCTCTCGCTCTGCTTCGGCGAGGGCGCGCACGATCTCCGCGCACTCCCAGCCGGCGGCGCCCACGACGACGAGGTGGGGGCGCGGGGGCCGCAGCTGCCGCCACGCGGCCAGCAGACCCAGGTGGTTCTTGCGCGGCT
This sequence comes from uncultured candidatus Brocadiaceae bacterium, assembly GCA_964615255.1. Lineage (GTDB taxonomy): Bacteria > Planctomycetota > UBA1135 > UBA1135 > UBA2386. Next base: position 6,802 of record CAZTQF010000125.1, read on the forward strand.
CGACGGTCCCGACGCACAGCACGTAGTCGCCGTCGCCGCGCGCGGCCGGCAGCGGCGCGGTCGGCACGTGGTCCGCGCCCCAGTGGATCACGCGCGCGGCCGGCGCGTCGGGCGCGAACGCGCGGAGGTCCGCGGCGGTCGCTCGCGTCGGCGCGGTCAAGGCGGTCGCTGCGCCGACGGCCGCGCGGGTGCGCTCCACGAGCGCGGCGGTGTCTGGGCCGTGCCAGCCTGGATCGCGGACGAACGCGAGGTCGTGCACGGTCAGGACCCG
>CAZTQF010000126.1:0-7053 GCA_964615255.1 uncultured candidatus Brocadiaceae bacterium
ATTGAGAACCTTGTGGATGACATCGGTCATCGCCGGATATTTCTTTTCCGGGCTACGTGCGGTGATGAGGCCGAAGCTATTCATGAAGCTCATGAGCTTCGGAATGTTGTTGCGGGCTTTCTTGTCCCAGACCGAGGCGGTGTGGCAGCCCGACTGGTAGGCGGCGTCGACGATCGGAGAGATGACCGTCGCGGCCATCATCTCCAGCTCCTGGGAGGTCATCAGGCCCGTGGTGTCCTGCGACCCGACGATGTCCACTTCGACGCGGACGTCGGAGCCGGCGTGCAGCGTCCTGCCGGGCGCCACGCCGACGGCGTTCTGGTTGAAGATCTTCTCGACGGCGGTCAGCCCCTGCCCGTCGTGGGAGACCTCCTTGGACGCGGCGAAGACCGGCGGCGCTTCGACGCCCAGTGTCTTCGCGGCGAAGGTCTGCAGCTTCTTGCCGAACACCACCGCGTAGGAGCCGCCAGCGCGCATGAACTCGACCTTCTGCGGCGTGAACGCGTGGGACACGTCCATCACCGGCTCGCCGTCCTTGTAGAGCCGCTTTTCCGAGGTGTGGATCGTCAGCACGGTGCCGGTGTCGACCGAGTAGACCTGCTCGAGCACGGGTTCGCCGTCGGCGTCGAGCACCACCTCGCCGGCAGCGTCGGTCTTCTTGACCCAGTTCTGCAGGTCGAGGCCGATGCCGCCGGTCACGCCCACGGTGGTCAGGAAGATCGGCGAGATGCCGTTGGTGCCCGCGACGACCGGCGCGATGTTGATGAACGGCACGTACGGGCTCGCCTGCCGACCGATCCACAGCGCCACGTTGTTGACGCCCGACATGCGCGACGAGCCGACGCCCATCGTGCCCTTCTCGGCGACCAGCATGACCCGCTTGCCCGGGTGCTGCTGCTGCAGCGCGACCAGCTCCTGCTGGGCCTGCGGGCTGATGAGGCTCTTGCCGTGCAGCTCGCGGTCGGAGCGCGAGTGCGCCTCGCTGCCCGGCGAGAGCAGGTCTGTCGAGATGTCGCCGATGCCGGCGACGTAGGTCACGAGCTCGATCGTCTCCGGCACGTCCGGAAGCGTCGTGAAGAACTCGGCGGCCGCGTAGCTCTCAAGCACGTCGGTCGCGACCGCGCTGCCCGCGGCGTGCGCCGCGGCGAGGCGGTCGGTGTCGGCCTCGTACAGGAACACCTGGGTCTTGAGGACCTCGGCCGCGCGCGCGGCCACGGCGGCGTCTTCGCCGAGCGCGAGGTCGAGCAGCACCTCGATGGAAGGCCCGCCCTTCATGTGGGAGAGCTGCTCGAAGGCGGCGTCGGCATCGACGCCCGCGACAGTGACCTCGCCGAGCACGACCTGTTTGAGGAAGCGCGCCTTGACCCCCGCGGCGCCGGTCGTGCCGGGCAGGGTGTTGTAGGTGAAGAACCGCAGCGCGTCGTCGCGGTGTGGGCTGGCCGGGTCCCGCAGGATGGCGACGATCTCCGAGAGCAGCTCGGCGTCGTCGATCGGCTTGGCGTGCAGGCCCTGGGCCTCGCGTTGTTCGATCTCCTCCAGGTAGCGGTCGTAGGCGTTCATCTCGGGTCTCGGGGTTGCGCGCGGTGGCCGACGTCTGCGCGCTCGGGGTCGATTTCGGCGCGAGCATGCTAGCAGACGTCTACCTCCGAACCAGCGACGGGCACCCCGTAGGTCGGGTGCGCCGTCCGGCCAGCTGGGCAGGCTGGCGAACGTGTGGCGGAGCAGGCGCGCTCGGAGTCGCGACTTCTCGCGATCAAGGACTGGCGCCGCGGGATCGAGGTGCTATGCTGCCTGCGCACGAAAGAGTTGGGCGACGCCCATGCCAACCTGCCCGCCCGGGCAAGGTGGACCGCGCAAGCGAGTGTGGCTCCCGAGGGGGGCAACCAAGCGGGTCAAGTCCTCAGGCGTTGCGCGCATTGGCTGGCTCTTGCGTGTCGGGTGGTCTGCTCCCGCCGAGCGCAGACGTCGCCGATTTAAGTGACAACTTGCAGGGCGACTCACCAAGTGCTGCTAAAGCGTCGGTGATGTGTCTCCGTCCGGCATCACCGCGCGAGCGGTGGAGCGGACGAAGAGACCCGAGATGAAACCAAGGAGTCGAGCGAAGCGCTCGCACGCCCCCAGCCCGCTGCGCCGCCTCGGCGTCGTCGGGCTCTCGTCGATCGAGGCACCGATCCTCGCCGCGCTCGCGACCGAGAGTCCGCTGCTGCTGATCGGTCCGCACGGCACGGCCAAGACGCTGCTGCTGCTGCGCACAGCCGAGGCCCTCGGCCTCGCCGCGCGGCACTACAACGCGAGCCTGCTCAACTTCGACGACCTCGTCGGCTTCCCGCTGCCGGGCAAAGACGGAGGGCTCGAGTATGCGCGCACGCCCGCCGCGATCTGGGGCGCCGGCGCCGTGGTGTTCGACGAGATCAGCCGCTGTCGACCCGACATCCAGAACAAGCTGTTCCCGATCATCCACGAGCGCAAGGTGCAGGGGGTCGCCCTCGACGACCTGCGCCACCGCTGGGCGGCGATGAACCCGCCGACGACGGACGACGACGACGAGCACGGCTACGCCGGCAGCGAGCCGCTCGACGCCGCGCTCGCCGACCGCTTTCCGTTCGTGGTCCAGATGCCGGGCTACGCGGAGTTTTCCGAGGCCGACCAGCTCGCGATCATCCGCGCCCAAGGCGCGCCGGTCGCGGCCGCAGACGCGCGCTCTTTCGCCGACGCCGTGGTCCGGACGAGGCGCCTGCTGGCCGCCCAGGCCGACGAGGTCGCCGCCGGTGCCGCGCGCTACGTGCACACGGTGATCGCGCTGCTGCTGCAGGCCGGCCTGCCGCTCAGTCCGCGGCGAGGCAACATGCTGTGGCGCTCGGTGCGCGCGGTGCTCGCCGCAGCGCAGGCGCTCGACCCCGGCGCGAGCGCGTCGGACGCGGCCCTGTTGGCGCTGCGGAGCGGCTTGCCGCAGCGGGCGCAGGGCCTCGCGGTGCCCGAGGCCAAGGTGCTCGCGGCGCACCGCGAAGCCATGCGCGTAGCCGAGCTCGAGGACGACGACCCGCTGCGCGCGATCCTGTGCGCGACCGAGCCGCTGGAGCGCTTCATGCTCGCGACCGCGGCGGGTTCGCTCACCAAGCGGGACTTCTCCGGCGTCGTCGCCGACGTGCTCGCGCAGCTCTCCGACGGCGTCCGCGAGGCTGCGATCGTGCACATCTTCGAGACCGGCGCCGTCGGCCGGCTCAACGCGGCGGTCGCCGCGCAGGCGGGGGAGACCTACCGCGAGCTCGCGACGCCGCCGAAGTTCAGCCAGGCGATGCACGCCACCCAGCCGCGCTACAAGGCGTGGAGCCGGGTGAAGGAGCTGCTGTCGCGCCTCGATCCGTCCGAGCCGCGCGCGCACCTGCAGGCCAACGCGATGGCTTCGCTGTTCGTGCGCGAGCGGCTCCTCTCGCCCGAGGCGGTCGACGCCGCGTTCGCGGCCTTCGCCGAGACCGACCAGCTGCTGAGGGCGTCATGAGCAGCGCACCTAAGGACAGCGTCGCGGCGTCCGCCGACCCGACGCTCGGCAGAGACATCGCCATCCCTCTCCCGGAGTTCGACGGCCTGCTGCACAACATGAGCGCGCCGCCCAAGAGCGTCGTTCGCTTCGAGGGGCTCGGCGGTCTCGCGCGCAAGGGCTCACCCCGCAGCACGGGGATCGCCAGCCTCGGCTACGAAGGCGAGCAGCTGTTCGGAGCACCGGTGCGGTTCTCGCTGCCCGATGCCTGGCGCGGCCTCGCGCTGCGCGACCTCGTGCGCGCGATCGACCCCGCGTGCCGGTCCCGGACGCGCCAGCAGCTGGAGACGCGGCTGCTGCGCTGGATCGACGAACGCACCGCCGCGCTGCCGCTCCCGGACGGCTGCCTCGTCGTCCCTGCGGAGGACGGCCACCCGGCTCCCTGGGCCGACGGCCTCGCCGCGCTCGCGGTGCTCTCGCGCTGCGCCGACACGGTCTGGCTCCGCGACAAGGAGCCGTCCTGGACGGCGGGGATCGCGCGTGCCGCCGTCTCGCTGCTGGTGCCGCCGGCGTTCGTCTCCTGCCTCTCGACCGAGCCGGAAACGACGCTTCGCGTCAAGGAATCGCCCGCGGGGAGGTCGCGACGATGAGAAGCATCGCCGACCGCGTCCTCGACGCCTTCCCGAGCGGAGCCTACTCGCTCACCGCGCTGCTGCGGCTGATGGACATCGTCGAGACCGACGCCGTCCCGACCGCTGCGGTCGAGTGCAAGGTCCAGCCCCGGCTCCTGCTCAACCCGTCGTTCGTGGCCGCGCACGCGGACACGCCGCCGAAGCTGCTGATGCTGGTCATGCACGAGCTCCACCACGTGCTGCTCGGGCACACGACGCTGTTCCCGCGCGCCACCAAGGTGCAGAACTTCGTCTTCGACGCCGTGATCAACGGCGTCATCAGCCGGATGTTCCCGCGCGTCGAGCACCTCGCGCTCCTGCGCGATTACTACGGCGACGCGAGCTTCCCGCACTGCCTGCTCGCGCCGCCGCCGGGCTGGCCGCAAGCACCCGAGCACGCCCGCGGCTTGGATGCGCTCTCCCCCGAGCTGTACATCCGAGCGGCCGCGGTGCACCGCGCGCTCTACTCGGAGACCGGCGCGAGCTACCAGGAGGTCTACGAGCTGCTGCCCAAGCTGCTCGAAGGCGGCCCGGGAGGCGAGGCCGCGGCCGAGGAGCTGATCGACGCGGTGCCGCTGCTCGGCGCCCACGACGGCGAAGAGCAGGGCTCCGAGCTCGAGGATCGTTCGCCGCTCTTGTTCGAGGTCGTGCGGGACGTGGTCGAGAAGTGGCCGCAGCCGCCGGATCCGATCCGCGGTCGCTCGTTGGCCGACGTGCTCAAGCTCGACGACGTCGCAGCGCGCCGGCATCCAAGCAACCGTCAGCGTCTGCGCCGCCTGATCCGCAAGGTCGCGGGCCGGTGGGGCGACGGCGGGCGTAAGGAGCGGCGGCTGACCACCGAGGTGGCGTCGACCCCGCTGCCGTCGCTGGCGCGGCGATCGCTCGTCCAGCGCGCGCTCGGCCACGAGCCGATGCTGCACCCTGGGCCCGTGCCGTGGCGCCGTCGGGTGCCGTCCGGAGAGCGGGTCCACATCTACGTCGACGTGTCCGGCAGCATGGGCACCGTGCTCCCCGCGCTCTACGGCGCGGTCCTCGACTGCCGTGACCAGGTCGAGCCGGTCGTGCACCTGTTCTCGACCAAGGTGGCGGACGTCTCGCTCGCAGACCTCCGCGCGGGCCGCTGCGTCAGCACCTACGGCACCGACATCGCCTGCGTCGCGGAGCACATGGCGCGTCACCGCGTCCGCCGCGCCGTGCTGGTCACCGACGGCTGGGTCGGGCGGCCGCGCAGCGAACACCACGAGACCCTCGCGAAGGCGCGCGTCGCCGTCGCGTTCCTGGGCAGCGGCTGCAACGAGGACGACCTCCGCGCCGTCGCACGCCACACCTGCACCTTGACCGTTGGAGAGACCCGATGACCGCTGCTGTATATCCCGCCGAGTTCGTCTTCCCTGGCCACCCCGACAAGCTCTCCGACGCGATCGCGGACGCGATCGTCGCGGCGGCGTGGCGCCGCGAGGAGCGCGCGTTGGTCGGCGTCGAGGTCGCCGTCCACCGCGACCACGTCTACCTCACCGGCCGCGTGGCCTGCGACGGAGCCGAGGACATCGACCTCGAGGCGCTGGTGCGCGACGTCTACCGGACCGCCGGCTACGACGCGTCGTGGCGACCGTCTCCGGACGAGGTGCGCGTCGTGTCCAACGTCTGCGTAGGTCCGCTGGAGGAAGGCGAGGCCGAGTTCCGCGAGCTGGCCGACGATCAGGCGATCTGCGTCGGCTTCGCGAACGACCTGCAGGCCACCGGCCACCTGCCCGTCGAGCAGTGGCTCGTGCGGCGCCTCGCGCAGCGGCTCCACGGGCTGCGCGCCTCCGCGCCCGAGCTCGGGCTCGGCCCGGACGGCAAGGTCCAGATCACGGTGCGCGAGCGAGCGGAGGGGTGGCTTCTGGAGTCGTTCAGCTGCTCGGTCCAGCAGCAGATCGCGGCGGACGCCGTGGGCCTGCACCGCGCGGTCCGGGTCGCCGTCGCCGCAGAGCTGCAGCGCGCGGCCCACGACCTGCCGGGGCTGCGCCAGGAGCTGCCCGAACACCTGGTCGTCAACGGCGCCGGAGACTTCGAGGTCGGCGGTCCCGAGGGCGACAACGGTCTGTCCGGCAAGAAGCTGGTCATGGACGCCTACGGGCCGCGCGTGCCGATCGGCGGCGGCGCCTGGTCCGGCAAGGACTTCTTCAAGGCGGACCGCGCAGGCGGGCTGCACGCGCGCAGGGTCGCGAAAGCGATCGTCCAGCTGGGGCTCGCGCGTGAGGCGCGCGTGGTGCTCGGCTGGTTCCCGGGCGACCGGCGGGCGCGCGTGCTGCGCATCGAGGACGAGGCAGGGCGACTCCTCGACGCCAACCGACTCGGACAGACGTTCGACCTCAGCCTGCTGCGCAGCGGCACCGCGTTCGGATCCGAAGCGCTCGCGGATGCCGCGCGCTGGGGGCACTTCGTCGATCCGGGGCGTCCCTGGGAGCGGAGCGTCGCGCTCTGAGCGTTTGCCTCGTCCGGCTCAGCGGCGGCTGCGGACCGCGCGCAGCAGCGCCACGACCTGCGCGCGCGCCGCGTCCGGATCGTCGGCCGCGTCGGCGAACGTGGCGCGCACGCGGCGCGGTCCGCCGTCCGTCTCGGCGAGCAGCTCGAGGCCGCCGCGGTCCACTCCGACGGCAGCCGCCGAGGTCGCGCCCGGCGCGCCGGCTGCTGCGGCCAGCTCCTGGAGCGCGCCCGCGTGGTCTTCGTTGAGATGCGCCACGATGCCCGCTGCGTGCGGCGCCAGCGGGTCCGGCTCGCCGGTCCACGTCGCGCGGTCGATCCAGCCCATCGCGCCGAAGCCCGCGATCCACCGGATGCGCTCGCACTCGAGCAGCCACGCGGAGAAGCCGTGGGCCTCGCGCATGCGCGCGGCGCCGGGGAACCGTGCGAAGTATGCCT
>CAZTQF010000127.1:0-7047 GCA_964615255.1 uncultured candidatus Brocadiaceae bacterium
CACGAAGCCGCCGCCCAAGAGCGCCGCTTTCACGGTGCCCATCAAGAGCGTGGCGCGCGCGTCGCCGATCGTGCTCGCCAACAGCGCCCGGAGCGTCGCGAGGGCGCCGCTGGCGAGCCCGGCGCAGGCGCACGCCATGACCACGTAGCCGAACGCCGCGGGCATCGATCCCGTGAGGTGGCCGAGCAGAATGGCCGGAGAGATGGCCATGCCTGCGGTGACGAGCACGAGGTGGAAGGCCGCGTGCCCGCTGCGCGCGAGCGCGACGCTGAGTCGGGACACGGGCGCGCCGGCGAGCAGGCACTCGTCGGCGGCGCGCCGCAGCGGCCGCTGCTCGTCGCCGAGAGAGCCCACGCCCATCAGCAGCGTCGACAGCGACAGGTTGGCGGCCACGAACGCCACCGGGGGCACGTCCGGGTAGAGCAGCACCGAGAACCCGAACGCCAGCAGCGACTGCCACATGATCGTGGTCGTCAGGCTGCTGCCGTGGCCTTCTCCCGACCGCCGCGCGTCGCCGAAGAAGTCGAGCAACACCCAGGCGCGGATCAGCGCGGCGACCTGGACGCGCGCGCGCGCCGCGGTCACGACGGGGCCCCCTTGCGCAGCAGCATGCACGAGGCGCTGTAGCCGTGGACATGGGTCTGACGGCCGACCGGACCGATCTCGCCGTTGCACGTGCTGCCCGCCATCGGCACGTCGCCGGCGACGCGATGGAACCGCTCGTGGTCCGCGCTGGTCCGCCCGACGCACCGGAACACCATCGCGGCGTCGGCGTGGTGTGCGCCGGCGCGTCGCAGCCGGCGCTCGAGGTCTTCGAGCCCGCTGTCCTGATCGCGAACGTGCAGCTGGACGGTCCGGCCGATCCCGAGCTTCTCCGCGACGACGAGGTTCGCGTCCTCGTCGATGCCCAGCACGTTCCGCACCAGGAAGTCGCCAGCCTCCGGCGGCGCGGTCGCGAACGGATCGCTCGCGATGCCGAGGAAGAGCGGGTTCTGATCGGTCTCGGCGGGCAGCTCGGCCGCGGTGAGCTGCTGGAGCTGCTGCTCGACGAAGGCCTTCGCCGGCAGCTCGTCGACGCCTGCCAGGCGGTTGCCGCGCGCGCTGGTGATCTTCCCCGGCCGGCCGATCGGACGGCACCCCTGGGAGACGACCGGCGTGGCGGTCACGTCACCGGCGATGGCCAGCAGGACGGCGCCCTGCGTGAGGCGCGCGCGGCCGCAGAACAGCGCGTTGCCGTGCGGGTGACGGCTGCCGCTCGCGATGCCGCCGACCTTGGGCGCGTCGGGCAGGACAAAGTCGAGGCCGTCGACCAGCGGCCGCACGTCGAAGTGAAACGGCTCGCCCAGCACGATCACGCCGCGCACCGGGAGCTGGGTCTGGGGCAGCAGCGCGCGCCACGCCGACGGAGGGGCGTCGGCGTGCGGCAGATCGGGCGCCTGGATGCTGCAGGCGGCGGCCTCCGCGCCGGAGAGCCGACCGGCCAGCACGGAGATCGCCGGCGCGCGCGCCGACATGCTGTCCGGGTGCAGCTGGGCCTCGCCGGTGCACCCGACCAGCGTCTTGATGGCGACGCGCTCCTGCAGCAGCACGGGCAGCGCCCCCAGGTCGTCGCCGTAGCCCGCCGACGCGAACACCACCGCGAGGTCGAGCGGCGCAGGGCCGAGCGCGCGCCGCAGCTCGCTCGCCACGGCGTCGCAGGCCTCGGTGAGGCTCTCGGACTCGGCTAGCGCGCTGTGGAACTCCATGACGTCGCAGGGACGACGTCAGGATAGGTGCGCGGCAAGGCGACGCAACGCGCGCGCGCGCGCAGATGCGAATGCGGCGCGATCAGGCGTCGCCGGCCGCTTCCATGCGGCGCTGGCGGCGCTCGTCGGCGGTCATCTCGCTGTCCAGACGTCCCAGGAACGCAGCCCCTTCCTTGGCGCGGATGAACCTCGCGAACAGCGGGCTCACCTCGCGCACGTGCGCGAGCATGTCGAGCGCCACCTGTCGGTACGAGAAGTGACCCTCCGGGCCGCTGCGGAGCTCGACGAAGTAGGCGACCTGGCGGGGATCGAACACCAGCCGCACGCGCTGCAGGAAGCCGAACGGCGTGATGTAGGCGGCCGCTTGCGGGAACCGCTCTGCGACGCGCTGCTGGCGCTCGGCGACGCGCTGCATGACCGCCTCGTACTCTTCGCCGAGGCCCGCTTCGCGCATCAGCGGCGGGACGGCGAAGCCGTGCGTCGTGGTCAGCGTCTGCTGCTGCTGGAAGCCCTTCCGGTGGCGGCCGATGTCGCGGTAGGCGCCGAAGTCGAGCACGGTCTCGAACTCGAACATGTCGCCGCCCTCGAGGCCCGCGGGCCACGCGTCGTGCGAGCCGCGCGCCGCCATCAGGCGCTCCAGGAGCCGCTCGCGCTCCTCGTCGGACATCGCCTGCGCGCGCTCGACCAGCGCCGAGAACGGCAGCTGGCTCGACTCGTAGAGCAGCGAGGCGAGCAGGCGGTCGTCGAGGTCGCGGTCGTAGCGCAGCAGCGTCGTGTGGCCTTCGGCGGGTCCGACGACCGGCTCGCCCGCCGCGACGCCGAGCTCGTCGGCGAGCTTGGGCAGCTCGTCGTGCTGGGCTCGCAGGAAGGCGTTGGGCTTGGCGTGCGTCAGCAGCGTCGGCAGCACCTGCTGCGCCTGCTCCTTGATGCGTTCGCCGACGTCGCGGAACTCGGCCAGCGGGTGGCTGACCAGCTCGGTGATCACGTCGCTGAGCGTGCGCGCGTCGGCGACCATGCCCCACTTGGTGTCGATCGCAGGCGTCAGCAGGTAGCGCGCGGCGTCGAACGCCTCGGCCTTCAGGGTGCGCATGTAGGCCCCTTCCTTCTCGCCCTCGGCGAGCGGGCGGACCTTCTTGAGGTGGTCGAGCAGGACGCCGGTCGCCTTGGTGTAGAGGTCGAAGGACTCCTTCAGCGCGGCGTCGTAGTCCTCGAGCACGTCGCCGCCGGCTGCGACGACGTCGGGGTCGCGGAAGTGCGTCTCCGCGGTGAACGGGATGTAGCGCGTCGACGACTCCTCGAAGCTGCAGCGACGTTCGCGCTGGATGAAGCGCGTCACCAGCTGGCTGACCCGCTCGATCGCGAGGTGCACGACCGAGCCTTCGCGCAGCGAGTTGTGGCCGTGGTCGATGGCGTAGGTCTTGAGGAACTTGCCGGACTTGTCGGCCATCACCGCGGACAGCTCGTCCTTGTTGGCGCTCGGCAGCGGCAGGTCCTCGAGCTGCTTGCCCTGCGACTCGAGGCCCTGGCGCAGGCGGTCGAGGAATTGGTCGCGCATCGACTTGCTGCTGCGCGAGTAGACGCCGTTGAGCGTCGCGGCGACCTCGGCCGGGAGGTTGTGGACGAGGTAGATGTCGGCGTGCTCGGGGCCGTCCACCACCGAGAAGTAGGCCGCGAGCAGCTCGCGCTCGAACGCGGTGTAGCCGGCCGTCTCGGCGGCGCTCTGGGTCTCGGTCACGCTCCTCAGCTCCTGCTCGCGCGCTGCTTGAAGACGAACATGCCGAGGGCTCCGACGGCGACGCCGGCGGCGAACGCGACCCACAGCAGTGGGGCTTCGAGCGGGGTGAGGTGCGCGAACATGGCGCCATCGGAGCGATCGCGCGCGCATCAGGCAAGCGCGTTCGGAGAACGGACGCGCGCGTGTTCTCGCGCTCCGCATCATCCTTCCACAGAGTTTCCAGTCCCCTGGTCGGCCACTTGGGGGCGTGCGAAGCGGCTGGAGTGGGAGCATGTTGTGGATGCTGTGCTTGGCGACGTCGTCGTCGCCCGCGCCGGGTCCCGGCGTCTGCTGGAACGTGCCCCGCGGCGGCGCGGTCGAGTACCGCCGGACCATGCGCGCCAAGGCCACCAAGCCCTGCCGCACCCGGTCGGGCGCGCGGCAGGCGCCGCTGGAGGTCGCCGTGCCGGCGAAGTTCCTGCCGCTGCGCGAACCTGCGCCGGTGCTTTGCGAGGGCGAGCTGCGCGCGGATCGACGCGCGGTCGCGGGGCCCATCTGCGACCTGCGCGACCTGCTGCGGGCCGTCGCCTTCGACCTGTCCGGGCGCGCGGTCAAGGCGGAGTGCGCGCGGCTGCTCCCGTACGGCGATCTGCGCGTGTCGGGCAGCTGGTCGCGCCGCACCGCCGACGGCGCCGAGCTGCTGCGAGCCAGGCTGCGCGGCCGCCGGGTCGCGCGGCGCCGCGACGAGGCTGCCGGCCGTCACGAGCGGCTCGTCGCGCAGTGCGTCGAGGCGGTCGAGGGCACGGTGTCGGTCTCGCGGAGCGTCGACGCCGAGCGCGGCCTCGTGACGGGCTATCACGCGGAGTGCGCCGTGCTGGTCTCGGACAGCGCGCGGGTGTGGCGTCGGTTCGAGCTCGTCGACGAGTGGCGCCTCGTCGCGGTCCGCAGCAACCAGGACTTCGACTTCCGCAAGCGGGTGGCGGCCGGCATCCGTGCCGGCGCGGAGTGGATCCGCGAGGCGGTCGCGGCGGACCGCTCGTTCCTGGCGGACCGGAGCGGCGCGCGCAGCTTCGGCAGCGGCCGCCTCGCGCTGGCGCTGCTGGCGATGCTGCACGGCGGCGTGCCTGCCGACGACGCGGTCGTGGACCGGGGCTTCCGCGCGCTGTGTCGTCGCAGCGTCGACGACACCTACTCGCTCGCGACCGCGCTGATGGCGACCGCGGCCCGATCGCGGCGCGGCGCGCTCCGCGACGACGACCGGGCCGCGGCCGCGCGCTGGCTCGCGCGGCTGCTGCGCTGTGTCGACCCCAGAGGGCGGCCTGATGAGCTGCTCGGCTTCGGCTACGAGCGCGGGTCGCGCACCGACACCTCGCTGCAGCAGTACGGGCTGCTCGGGCTGCGCGCGGCCCAGCAGCTCGGCCTCGCGGTGCCGGCCGGGAGCTTCGCCGCGGCGGCGCGTCAGCTGCTCACGGCGCAGGCGCAGGCAGGCGCGGCGACGCGGCTCGAGCTCGTCGGCCACGACGCGCTGCTGCGGGTCGCGCCGGGAGAAGCGCCCCCCGTCGAGCGGTCGCGCGCCCGGCGCCGCGGGTTCGCCTATCGTGACCCCGGCATGCCGAGCTACGGCGCGATGACCGCCGCGGGCGTGAGCGGGCTGCTGCTCGCGCGCGACGGGCTCCTGACGCAGGGGCGCGCGGACCGCGCGCTGCTGCGCGCGCTCGACGACGGCGTGCGCGACGGCTTCGCGTGGCTCGCGCAGCACTTCTCGGTTCGCTGCAATCCGGGTGACGCCGAGCGCGCCGACAACCACCGCGGCTACTATCTCTACTGCCTCGAGCGCTGCTGCGAGCTGGCGCGCGTCGCGCGCCTTCAGGGCCGCGACTGGTACTACGAGGGCTCGATGCAGCTGCTGCTCGCCCAGCAGCCGAGCGGCGCGTTCCGGCGCGGCCATGACGCCACGCTGACGCTCGACAGCACCTGCTTCGCGGTGCTGTTCTTGAGCAAGGCGTCAAAGAAGGGTCCGATAACCGGAGGCTGAGGGGCGCCGCCTCCGCGCCGCCGCGTTACCCGTGCTGGTCTTCGAGCCAGCGCTCCGCTTCGATCGCGGCCATGCAGCCGGTGCCCGCGGCGGTCACCGCCTGGCGGTAGTAGCTGTCTTGGCAGTCGCCGGCGGCGAAGACGCCGGGCACGTTCATCGCGGTCTTGCCGGGCTGGGTCTTGAGGTAGCCGACGTCGTCCATGTCGAGCACGCCCTGGAACAGCTCGGTGTTGGGCTTGTGGCCGATCGCGAGGAACAGGCCGTCGGCGTCGACGGTGCGCTTGTCGCCGGTCTCGCTGCTGGTCAGCTCGAGGCCGGTGACGCGGCCCTTCTCGACGTCGAGCACGTCGGTGACCTGGGTGTTCCAGAGGACCTCGATCTTGTCGTGGTTGAGCGCGCGCTCCTGCATGATCTTGGACGCGCGCATCTGGTCTCTGCGCACGACCATCGACACTTTGCTGGCGTACTTGGTCAAGAACGTCGCCTCCACGCACGCGGTGTCGCCGCCCCCGACCACGTACACGTGCTTGTTCTTGAAGAAGAAGCCGTCGCAGGTCGCGCACGCCGAAACGCCGCGGCCTTGCAGCTTGGTCTCGTTCTCGAGGCCGAGGTAGAGCGCGCTCGCGCCGGTCGAGATGATCAGGGTCTCCGACGTGTAGACCTCGCCGTTCTGGTCCTCGACCGTGAACGGACGCGCGCTCATGTCGACCTTGGTCGCCATCACGTCCTTGATCACGGTGCCGAAGCGCGCCGCCTGATCGCGGAAGTGCTGCATCATCTCCGGCCCCATGATCCCGTTGGGGTAGCCGGGGTAGTTCTCGACGTCGTTGGTGATCGTCAGCTGGCCGCCCGGCTGGTTGCCCGCGAGCAGGATTGGCTCGAGGTTGGCGCGGGCCGCGTAGATTGCGGCGGTGTAGCCGGCGGGGCCGGAGCCGAGGATCAGGGTCTTGCGCGTTTCCGTCATGGCTGAGCCCGACAGCCTAGCGTCGCCCCGGGCTCGCCTGCATCAGTTCCCGCCGGGTTTCGCGGGCGGCTGGCTCAGCTCGTAGGCGCGGATCCGGTCGAAGTCTGCCGGCGTGAGCGGGGCCGGCTCGAACTTCTCGTCGCCGCTGCTCGCCTCGACGGCGCGCGTGGTGAGGCCAGCAGACGCGACCAGGTCGACGACCATGCGGCCGTACTCGCGCACGACGACGTAGCGGCCGGGCGCGTCGGCTTCGTTGGGGTCGAGCACGTCGACGTAGAACTCCGCCGCGTTGCCGCGCGTCCGCGCAGCGCCGACGATCTCGAGCGGCGCGCGCGCGCCGATCGCGTCCCACGGCAGCTCGTCGACGACGGGCCGCGACTCTCGCGTCAGCAGGTCGCGGCAGCCGTCGACGTCTCGCTGCTGCAGCGCGTGCTGGAACGCTGCGAAGGCCTGCATCGCCTCTTCGGGTCCCTCGTCGCGCGCGCAGCTTGCGGCCAGGAGGAGCGAAGTCAGCAGGGTGGCCCGCGCGTTCATGGAGGACCCATCGGCAGGGTGATCGGACGACTGGAGCGGGAATCGCCCATGCGAA
>CAZTQF010000128.1:0-7041 GCA_964615255.1 uncultured candidatus Brocadiaceae bacterium
CGGTAGTACACCGCGGCCGCCGCTCGCTCCGTCACTGCCAGCTGTCCGAGCCGCGCACCATGCGCCACGATCCCCCGACGCTGCTGCCGACGCTCGCGCCTTTCGAGCCCCAGCGCGTCGAGCTGCGGCAGCGCAGCGTGGTGCGCAGCCACGTCATCGAGCGGGTGTTCCTGCTCGAGTCCCGGTGGCCGCTGGGCATGTTCGCGACCCGGTCGGTCGTCACTGCAGACGCCGAGCTCATCACCGAGCCGGCGCGCGTCGCGCTGCGCGCCGACGTGCTCGAGGCCGCCGCAGACGCGGAGGTTGCGCCGGTCGACCGCACGCAGATGCCTGGCCAGGAGTTCTACGCGCTGCGCGAGCACACCCTCGACGAAGACGCGCGCGGCATCCACGCGCTCCGCAGCGCGGCGCTCGGCACGCTGGTGCGTCGCGTCACCCGCGGCCGCACGCCGCGGACGATCGGCGTCGTGCTCGACCTTCGCCGGCCGCCGGGCACGCCGCGCGGCCGCGGCATGCGGCGCGGGGAGTGGAGCCTGGGTGCATGCGCCACGCTGGTCGACGCGCTGCACCGACAGGGCGCAGACGTGCAGGTGCTCGTGGTCGACGAGACGCCGGAGACGGTCGAGGTCCGCGGCCCCGCGCAGCTGACCGCGCTGCTGACGCTGCTCTCCGAGGCGACCCTCTGCCAGCACGCGCCGATCGCGGGCGGCCTGCTCGACGACCTGCGCACGCTGGCGCACTGCTACTGGATCCCGGCTGGCGGGTTCGTGCGCGCGCCCGAGCTCGCTGCGCTGCCTGCGGGCGCGACGCTCGTCGAGGAGGTCCGCTCGTGACGGGTTCGGCGACCGCTCCCAAGAACCTGCGGCTGCTCGCGACGCTCGCGACCTGCGCCGCGACCGTCGTCGCGCTCGCGAACCTCCCCGACGAGCAGCTGCCGACGCCCTGGCTGCTCGCGTTCACGCTGCCGGGCGCCGTGCTGGGAGGTTGGGCACGCCTGACGCGCTCGCCGTGGCGCCGCGCGCTGCTCGCCGTGATCCTGCAGGCCAGCGCCTGCTGGGCGGCGCTCGAACTGGTCGGCCCGATGTCGCGGCCCGCAGCGCTCGCCTGCACGATCCTGCCGCCGCTCGCGTTCGCGACCGCCCGCAACCACGACACCGACCCTTCGCTGGCGCTGTTCCTCGGGTTCTGTGTGCTGCTGGTCGGCGTCATCCTCGACGGCCTGCACGTGCCGCTCCTGCTCGGCTACGTCGTCGCGGCGTTCGGCTCGCTGCATGCGGCGACGCTGCTGCAGACCTATCGCGACAGCGCGCCGACGCGCCGCGCGCCGCGGCTACGCGCGCTGGACCTGAACGCGTCGAGCCTGCTCCTGATGTCGTGCCTGCTGGCCACGTTCGCCATCGAGCGCACGCTGACGTGCCTGCCTTCTCCGAGCCGCGACGCGGACGACGTGGCGTCTGCCGCCGCCCCCGCGGACGGGCGCCGTGAGGTCGGCCTCGACGACACCTTCTCCTTTGACGGCAAGGGCGGCCTCCTGTCGGAGCTGCGCGGCGAACAGCTGCTGCGCGCTGAGAGCGCCGCCGGGCCCATGCCTGAGACGATGTACCTGCGCTGTGGGTTCTTCACGGTGCCGGGCCTCGACCGCTGGGGCATCGGCCCGCTCGACCTGCGCCGGCAGTCCGAACCCGACGGCCACGTGTTCCGCCGCGTCCGTCGCGACGCGACGCTGCGCACGGTTGAGATCGAGCGCTACGCCGGCGCCGCGCGCTTCGTGTTCCTGCCGCCGCACGCGACCGAGCTGCGCGGTCTCGAGGGCTTGGAGGTCGACGAACGCCGCGAGTGGGTGCGGCCACAGCAACCTGACAGCACCCCCTACGAGGTGACGTGGCAGCAGCTGGGGCGGCTGCCCGACGACGCCCGCGCCGACCGCACCGCGCGGGGCCGCGGGCTCCTGACGCTCCCGGCGCGACTGGACCTGCGTCCCTACCGCTCCCTGCTCGAGCAATGGCGGGTCGGCGACCGACCGGCCGCCGCGATGCGGGCGATCGCGGCCGGGCTGGCCGATCGCTGCAGCTACGACCGGCGCGGCCCCAGCGGGCCGTTCGGGCACGAGCTCGAGAACTTCCTGTTCGAAGGCGGCGACCACCGCGGCTACTGCATGCACTTCGCGTCGGCCGCAGCGCTCTTGCTGCGCATGCGCGGGATCCCGTGCCGCATCGGCGTCGGCCTCTACGGCGGCGCGGCGGCGCGCGACAGCGCCGACGTGCGCACCTTCGGCTCCCAGCACGCCCACGCGTGGGTCGAGGTCCCGGTCCGAGGGCGCGGCTTCGTGGTCTTCGACCCGACGCCGTCTGAGGCCCGGGGGCGCGGCTTCGTGCCCGACGAGCGATCGGAACCCGAAGGCGACGCCGAGGCCTCGCTCGAGGGCTCCTTCTACGATCCGGCGGTCCGCGCGGTGACCGAGGTCGTGACGACCCCCTGGACCTGGGCGCTCGCGCTGGCCGCCACCCTGCTGTTCGCCGCTCTGCCGCGCCGCGCGCCGCGACCCCGCGCTGCTCCCCAGAGCCCCACCGCGACGAAGGCGCGACGCGCGCTGCAGCAGCTGATGCGGGCGCTGGCCAAGGCTGGCCACCGGCGCCTGCCGGGCCAGACCCTGGAGGGGTTCGCAGCCGAGCTCGAGCGCCAGGACCGGCTCGACCCCGCGGTCGCCGCTGCGTTCGCGGCCTACCAAGAGGTCCGCTTCGGCGGGAGGAGCTACGACAGCCAGCGAGAACGAGCGCTGGTCGCCGGCGCGCGCGCCGCCGCGGCGCTGCCGCCGCCCGGCGACGCAGCGCTGGCCTCGCTCACCGCGAGACCGGCCAACTGAACGCCACGACAAGGCGGCCCCCGTCCGCCTCGCTCTCGAGGTCGCCGCCGAGGCGGCGCTGAAGGAACGCCGCCGAGAGCACGCCCTGCAGGAGGCCTCGGTGCGCGACGAACCGCCGCAGGGAGCCCTCCTGCATGACCACGGCAGCCGCCAAGGTCTCAGCGTCTTCGCCGGAGAGGCCGAGGAACTCGAACCGCGCGACGACGTAGTCGCGCGCGCGGGCCTCGGCGGACGCCTGCGCGCGCCGCGCGACGTCCAGCCGCGCGCTCGCGGGCTTCATCCCGAGCACCGTGTCCAGGACCGCGCAGAGCGAGTACACCACGTCGACCTGCACGAGGCGGACCGCGGGCAGCGCGTCGGGGATCTCCACCGACAGCTCTACGCCCGCTTGCTGATACGCCTTGCGCACGATGGCGAGCGCCTCTTCCAGGACCTCCTTGACCGCGACGCGCTCGCGGCGCGCCGGCATGCGGGACAGCATCCGCGACAGCGCGCCGAGCGCGGTCGCGCCGATCTTGGTGCCGCGCTCGAGATCTCGGATGCTCTCGATGTCGTCCGGATCGGTCGCGAGAAAGCTCAGCTCCCCGGCGAGCGCGAGGGACGCGTGAAACTGGTTGTTGAGGTCGTGCGCGAGGCTCGCGGCCAGCTCCCCGAGCGCGCGGCTGCGCATCGCCGCGAACACCGCGGCCTGTCGCTGCTCCCGATCCGTGACGTCGCGGGCGGTCAACCACCGCCTGCCATCGACCTCTCGCAGCGTGAGCTCCCAGACCGAGTCTTCGGCGTGGAAGAGCACGACGTCACCGGCCTCGAGGTCGCCGCGATCTGCAGCCGCGAGCGGCAGGTCGCCGAGCGCGACGGCGTGCTGCTCGACCCACTGCTCCATCGAGGCGTTGCAGGCCTGCAGCGCGCCGTCGGCGGCGACGGCCGCGACGGCGTCGCGGGTGCAGGAGGCGGGCACGAAGGGTTCGCTCGTCATGGCTGCTCGGGCGGTCGTGGCGGCAGAGAGTCAGTTGGTCGTGATCTGGATCGACCGGCTCGTGACCTGCCGCACCCCGGCCTCGACCGGCGCGATCGACTGGGCAAACGCGACGAAGTCGCCGAACGTATCCTCGGTGTCGATGTCGACGGTGCCGAACCAGGCGCTCACCGTCAGCGTGTAGGTGCGGCCCGCGACCAGCGGCGTCTCGGCGTCCGCGGGCAGCTCCACGAACGCGAAGCTGTCCTTCTCGGGACGCACCAGGACCTCCCAGAGCAGCAGGCCGTCCGGACCGTCCGAGCGCAGCTCGAGCTCGCCGGCGACGCATCCGGTCGGCAGCGAGAACGCGACCTCGAAGCCGGACGCGGCCACCTCCGCCAGCGGCAGCGGGCTCGTCAGCTCGGGGAACGCGCGGAACCGGAAGCCTTCGGTGTCCGGACCGGCGACGTCGACCATCGAGGCGTGAGCGGTCGCGACGTCACCCGAGGCGACGTCGCCAGCCTGGCCACCCAGCATCAGGATCCAGGCTTCGTCGGCGCCGAGCGGCGGCAGCGAGAGCTCCAGGTCCGGACCCGCGGCGACGACCGAGCCGTCGATGTCCCTGGCGACGTCGACGACGCCGGCGCCGGGCACCAGCTGCCCCAGCGACAGGTGGAGCGCGGTCGGGTCCACTTCGGACGGTGCGCCGTCGAGCGCGTCGACGAGTCGGAACGGCGCCGCAGCCACGTCCTCGAGCTCGACCGGCTCCGACAGAGCGAGGGGCGCGCCTTCGACCAGCCCCGCGCGCACGTCCGCGAGCACCGCCGCGCGCTGCAGCGCACGGGGGCCAGCGCCGCCCCGGTCGTCGAGCTCGACGAGCGCGACGTTGCCGCCTGCGACCGACACGCCGACCTGGAACGCGGTCTGCGCGTCCGAGATCTCGAGGTCCACGGGAAACGCCGCGGCCTCCGCGCCGTCGAACACGCCGTCCCAGAGCTCCTGGCGGGTGATCCGACGCGTCACGCGCGTCTCGTAGCCAGCGCCCGGCGTCACGTCTGCCACTTCACCGGTCAGGTATCCGTGGCGCGCGAACCGACCGAGCGGCCGCCGCAGCGCGCGTCGAAGCGGGAACTCGAGGTGGTCGCTGTTCGGTCGCGCGACGGTGAAGCCGTGCGTGATCGAGTGGCCGTCGCGCTCGGTGAACACCGTCGCCGTCGCGCGCAGGTCGAAGGCCCGATCTGCGAACAGCTGGCCGCTCTCGCGCGTCACCCCGAGATAGCCCTGGCCGGGCACGGCGCCCTGCACCAGGGCGGCGAAGTCGACCGGCCCTCCGCCGAGCGCGTCGGACACGTATGCCCGGCTGGAGCTCGAGCCGCGGAACCACGTGCGGTTGAACAAGAACTGGTAGGTGTCGAGCCAGCGGTCCCCGTTGTCGAGGAACGAGACCTGCTGGCCGTAGTAGGCCTGGCGGAAGCTGCGGCGACGCCCCTCCTGGAATCCGAACCAGCCGGCCGGCACGTCCTCGAACACCACCTGGCCGTTCTCGTCTCCTACCGCCTTGAGCGCGACGGCGCCGCGCAGGCTGCTGAGCCGCGCCGGCTGGAACAGGTCCGCGCGGGCGCGCACGACCTGCTGCACCCGCACGTTGCCCGCGCGCACGGTGTCCAGCTCGACGTCGTCGAGCACGTCGGTCGGCTCGGTCGAGTAGGGCGCCGTGCCTACGGCGACCACCGGGAGCCACGTCGCGCCCGCGTAGACCTCGAGGACCGCGTCCCGCGGGGTCCCGTCACCGAACGTCGCGGGCACGCGGTCGAGCAGGAACTCGCCGTTGCCGCCGGTGCGTGTCCGGCGCTGGTCGATCGTGACCATCGCCTCGAACACCGCGCGCCCGTCGGCGTCGACGACGCGGCCGCGCACGGCGCGGGCCGGCACGTCGACTCCGAAGGCGTAGAGGCCGCCGCGCGTGACCGCGCCCGTGAGCTGCAGGCGGCCGCTCGTCGCGCTCGCAAACACCGGCGGCACGAGCGAAGACCACTCGCCGGTCAGGTGATCGAGCCGGAACAGCTGCGCGTTGGGGCTCGCGCCCGTGATCTGCAGGTCGTCCTCGACGTCCAGGTCTACGCCCGGAGAGAACGTGGCGTCGATCGGGCCGATGTAGAAGCCGCGGCCGTAGAGCCGCGATTCGACGCCGCCGAGCGGCAGGTCCCCCGGCAGGTGCTGGGGCGAGAGTTCGCCGAGCGACAGCCTCACCTCCGACGCCGCGCCGTCGACCCCGACCGAGGTCCCGAACGGCACCGTCAAGACGTTGCCCGAGGCCGTGGTCAAGGCATTCGCCGCGACCTGCTCGCCGACGTCGACGAGCGCGCTCGCGCCGTCAGGGAGGTCGGGGACGTGCAGCGCCATCGGCACGTCGGTCCCGACGACGTCGAGCGCGACGCGGTAGCCGCCGAGCGTGTCGCCGTGGTCGGCGGCGGCCCAGGTCGGGTCGACGTCGAACAGCAGCCCCCCCCGCGGCGCGGCGAGGAAGTCGCCCCGGCCGTTGCGCCCCGTCAGCGCGGTCGCCTGTTCGCCGACGACCGACACCGTCGCCGACACGACGCCGCGGTTGGCGTCGTCGAGCAGGAGCACCTTCATGCTGGCGTCGGGCAGGCGCGGGAGCCGAGGGCCGATGTCGCTGCCTTCGCCGCGCTCACAGGCGGCGAGCGTCGCCAGCAGGGCAACAGAGAGCAGACCGGAGCGGCGCGTCGGACCCGTCATCAGGGACAGGCTACCGGCTGGGCGCGCCTACTTCTCGCCCTTCGTCCGCGGGCGCGGGCGCTGCGCGAAGCGGTCGGGCTCCGGCGGCGTCGCGACCCGACTCCGCGCGCCGTCCGCCGAGATCGTCCGCACGCCCACGACGACGTCGTCCAGACACACGCCGGGCATGCGGGCCAGCAGGCGACCCGAGCGAGTCGGCTGCGGGTCGGCCTCGGCCATCGGCATCACGTGCGTCCAGTCCGCTTCGGTCGTCTCCCGCCAGACAAACTCGCACCGCGTCACCCCTTCGGGCAGCTTGAACACCAATTGCGTGTCGTAGGCGTCGCGCGCCAGCCGCGCCGTGCTGACCAGCGGCGGCGGCGGCGCTGAGGCGAGCTCGTAGAGGGTCGCGACGACGACGCGCGCCACCTTCGCCGAGTAGGCGTAGTCGGCGTAGTCGGGGAGATCGCCGTAGGGCTTGCCGTCC
>CAZTQF010000129.1:0-7031 GCA_964615255.1 uncultured candidatus Brocadiaceae bacterium
CAAGTCGCCAATGCGTCGGCGTGCTTTCCGCTGTGCTTTCTGCTGGTGTTCTACGGCCAGTGGGGGCTCTCCTGGGCGGTGCTCGGCTACGAGCCACGCGTCAACCTCGATGACCCCAAGGGCGTCGAGTGGGTGCGTTGGCTGCACCCGTTCACGGGGTGCATGCTGATCGCGCTGCTGCCCGTCTCGGCTGCAGCGCTGATCTCCAACCTGGCCTACGTCCTGAGGTCCGGTCGGGGGCGCGGGCTGGCGCGGCTGCTGGTCGTCGCTGCGATCGTGGCGACCCCGCTGCTGCTCCAGGCGACGGACCCAGGCGACGTGTTCCAGTGGTGGATCGACTAGCGCGCCTGTTCGCGGTGCTGGCAGCGCTCGCCTGGTGCGCGGCGTGCGCCGGCGCGCCGGCACGGCCGGCGCGGCTGGCGCTGTCGCGTGTGCCGTGGTCCTCGTGTGACGAGACGCTGGCGGCGATCGCGGCTTGGCCCGACGGGCGCTCGGACGCAGCACCTTGGGCGTATCTGGTCGCGATCCCCGAAGAGCTCGCCGACCAGGACTTCGACCGGATCCACGTCGCGATCCGCGCGCGCGGCTACGGGGCGCCGCACTCCGAGCCGAGCATGCTCGATCCGACCACGGGGCTGACCGCGCGGCTCGCGCTGGCGGATCCGGTCGAGCAGCGCTTCTTCGTCACCGAGCAGGTCGCACACGCGCTCTGGGCGCGCGGGATTCCGTTCGGGATCGACGGGGGCAACTCGCACGTGGCGACGCTGCCGCGCCGCGCGATCCCAGCGGCGCAGCGCGCGCTCGAGGGCCTGCTGCACCCGGAGACGCGCTGGCGTCGCTGAGCGGCGCGGCTCAGGGCCGCAGCGTCAGCGCGAGGCCTGGCGTGCTGGAGAAGCGGCGCTCGCCGCACGGATCGAACCAGATCGCCTGGGCAAAGAGCTGCATCCCGCTCAGCGCGGGGTCGCCGGGGAGGGGCTGCGGGTGGACGTGCTCGCCGTGCGCGTCGCTCCACACGGTCTGCGTCGAAGCGAGCAGCGGGTGGACGAGCACCTGGACGCCGAGCCCGGGGAACTGCGCCGCGCCTAACGACAGCGAGAAGATGCCGACCGTCTGCGGGCGACCGCCGCGCATCCAAAACGCGAACTGCGAGTTGCCGACGAACGGCTCGGAGTTGGCGGCGAGCGTCGGGTCACTGCCGCAGCCGGGCGTCGACGCGCCGTAGGGCTGCGCCGCCTCGACGCCGTTGGGCACGCCATCCTGGTCGCGGTCGAGCGCGAGCCGCGCGCCGCTGCCGGGCGTCACCGCGAGCAGCTGGACCGCTGCGGCGCCAGCGTGGGCCTTGAGCCCGATCGCTGCGAGCGAGAGCGGCGCGACTCCGGGGACGTCGGCCTGAAACAGGCTGGTCGCCGGATCGTAGAGGAGGCCGACCTCGACGCCGTCGACGACGCCGCGCGCCGTCAGCTCGATGTCGCCTGCGTGTGCGCGCGCCTGCATCTGCTGTGCGTCCGCGATCAGCTGCGGGTCGGCCAGGGACGCCGCGGAGACGACCCGCTCGTAGCCGACCAGCGGCGCGGTGCCCGTGTCGAACGACATCAAGAACGTCGCGATGTCGTCCATGTCCTGCGCCGGCCAGGTGCTAAACACCGGCCTCGCCAGGAACGTCGACAGCGAGTCGACCGCGCCGGTGTGCGAGTAGCCGAAGCCGCTCTTCTGGGGGCCCGGTGCGTTCTCGAACCCGGTCTTGCGGTACATGTTGCGCAGCTGCGCGACCTTGAGCTGCTGTTGCGACGCCGCCAGGGGCGCGCTGACCACGAAGCCGTTGGTGCCGGTCGGGATCGTGTGGCAGATGTTGCAGTTGATCGTGCCGAAGATCCCGAAGGGCACCGGCGCGTGGAACGCCAGAAACCCGGACGCCTCGTTGGCGGCCGCGGGCTCGCTGCGCAGGGTTCGGTCCAGGCGCTGGTTGGGGTTCGGCGGGAAGCGGATCGCCGTCGCGAACGCGGCGAAGCTGTTCATCTCGTCGTGGCCGAGCGGCGCGCCGCCCATCAGCTCGTCGAACGTCGCGTTGAACGCGTGGAAATCTGGGCGGTCCCCGCGCCAGTGCAGCGGTCCGACGGCGTCCAGGCCGCGCAGCGTCTGCGTGGTCAGCGGGCCCTTCATCGGGTGGAACGGCTGGATGCCGAAGCTGAACGGGAATGGCTGCTGTGGGCCTTGTTCCTGCGAGCCGCCGGGGTCGCCCAGGTCCCAGGCGAGGCCGTCGGTGTCGCCGTCGACGTGGCAAGCTGCGCAGGACATGGTGCCGTTGCCGCTGAGCTTGCTGTCATAGAGGAACTTCCGCCCCTCGCGCATCCAGGTCGGCATGGGGTCGACGGTCGCGGCCGGCTGCTCGTCGATGACCGCGTCGACCTGGGTGTCGACGACGGCGAGCGTGCTGGACAGCGCGTTGAGCACGTAGAGCACCGGGGCGGTTGGGTGCAGCGCGAGGCCGCGCGGCCCGCGCTTGTCGCGGGTGTCGATGAACGCGCCCGGAGTGCTCCCGACTTCGATCCTCGCCAGCACCGCGCCGGTGTGGACGTCGACCACGCCGACGCGGTCGGTGCCCTGCGCGGCGACGTAGACCCGACCCGCGGCCGCGTCGACCGCGACGCCGTAGGGCTCGGCGAGCGCGATCGCTCGCGCCGAGGGGTTGGGGAGCTGCGCGTAGTTGACGGCCGGGTTCAGGTCGAAAGGCGTCACGGTCGGCACGGCGCCCGTCGTGATCCGGGTGACGCGGCTGTCGATCGCGTGGCCTCGCAGCGCGGGCTCGAAGCGAACGAGGTTGCGCGCCTCGAGATTGGTGACCCACAGGTCCCCGGTCGTCGGGTGGACGGCGATCGCGGTGTTGGTGGTGCCGACGTGGTCGAACGAGCGGGTGACGGTGAGCGTGGCCACGTCCACCTCGAAGACGTCGTGGTCGGGCAGCGTGTAGGAGATGCTGGACGTCCACTGCGGGTCGTCCGCGCGCACGATCAACCCCTGCTGGGGTGCCGGCGGGAGCGCGGGGTTGGTCGGCGCCGGCGGCGGCGGCGCGATCGCCGCGGGGA
Source organism: uncultured candidatus Brocadiaceae bacterium (assembly GCA_964615255.1). Classification (GTDB taxonomy): domain Bacteria; phylum Planctomycetota; class UBA1135; order UBA1135; family UBA2386. The sequence goes on from CAZTQF010000129.1 coordinate 3,084, forward strand.
GCACCGTGGTGCCGTTTCCAGAGCGCTGGACGACGGCGTAGACCTTGCTGCCGTCGGGGCTCACGGCCAGCGCGCGCGGATCCTTGCCGAACAGCGCGACCGTGCCGAGCGGCGCGCGGCTCGCGGCGTCGAACACCTGCAGCTCGTCCGTCGTCGCTGCGGTGACGAAGGCCTTGCCGCCAGCGAAGACGACGTCGCTGGGCTCGTCGACGACGCGCAGGGTGTCGACGACGCGCCGCGACGGAACGTCGACCACGCTGACGCTGTCTGACAGCTGGTTGACGACCCAGACCTCGTCGCGCGCGCGGGCCTGGACCGAGACCGGCGAGAGGCCGACGCGCACCTCCGCGAGCAGCAGCGGGCGCGTCGGCTGCCGCAGGTCGAACACCGTTACGTGGTCTCCGATCGTGTCGGCTACGAACAGCCGAGACCCGTCCGCGCTCAGGCGCACGGGCGCGGTCGCGCCACACTCGTAGTTTGTGTAGCTCTGCGCGAGCGCGCTCGCGGACGCGAGCAGGGCAGCGAGGATGGGTCTCATGCTTGGCACGTGCGGTCGGGCCGCGACCGTGGCCGCGGGTGTGCTCCTACGCTAGCGTGTCGAGCGCCGCGCGGCGAGGTGCGCGGTCGCGCCTGCGGCCGCGGCTGCTGCCTTCTTGCGCTGCCGCGCTATAGGGTAGCGCCCGGCGCGTCGCGCTGTCCGGGACCGCGTCGCTCGTTGATCTCGTGAGGACATCGCAGACCGGGCGCGCAGGCTGCGCAAGAGGAGCAGGAATGAACGAAGAGCCCGACTGGGACGACGTCGCGGTCCAAGAGCGGTGGTGCGCAGAAGTGCGGAGTCACGTCGTCTCCTATTTGCGACGCGAACAGGCCGACTACGGCCGCATCGCGGACGAGCCGACGTGGTTCGTCGCGCCGTACGTGGCGCTCTGGGCGGTCGAGTCGAAGGTCCGGCCGGAGACCGTCGGCGCGTGGGTGGTCTCCGGGGACGTGCCGATGGACCTCGAGGACGCCGCCGAACACGAGCACCCCCGCGAGGCGATCCACGCGATCGCCGACCGATGGCTCGCCTACGCCGCGGACGTTCGCGCCGGCCGGGCGAGCGGCGAGATCGAGATGGACGGCGTCGACACGGACGCAGAGCTGGTCCCGATGCTCGTCAGCCGCGCCGAGACGCTCCACGAGTGGGCCGCAGACGACGCGCTCTGGGACGACGGCTGAGCGCGGGCATGCCGCAGGCGCTGTCTCGAGGGTGCAATTCTGTGGGTCTCGCGCGCGGCGCGCCTACGACGCAGCTACTGTCGCGTCCGCCTCGCTCCACCAACAACAGGTCATGTCGAGCCGCCGAATCTTGGTCCCCGTGCTCACAGCTCTGCTGGGGCTGGTCATCTACCTGAATTGGCAGGCGCCCGATGTTCCAGCGCGTATGCCTTCGGATGCGTCCGCGGCGCTGGCTGAGGCAGAGCGAGCGCGCGCCGCCGCCGATCTTGGAGAACCACTGGACCGCGTCGCTGCGGCTTCGGCTCCGGCGCCCGGCGAGACGCGGGCTGCGCCCGCTGCCTACGATCTGATCCTCGAGCTCCTCGTGCTGGACACCCTCGGCGTGCCCTACGAGGGTTACCGGCCCGAGCTCGGACCGGCTGGCGGCGCTCTGCGCGGCGCCGAAGGCGTCAGCGACGCCCACGGCCGCCTGACCGTGCACGTCCCGTGCCGAGCGCCGACGGCGACGATCGACCTGCTGGAGCCGCGCGGGCTGCGTCGTCGCCTCGCGCTCCAGGCCGGCGCACCGCGCCGGGCGACGCTGCTTCACGACGCGCCGGACTACGCGCGCGGCCGGGGTCCGACGTTCAGCTTTACGGTGAATACGGCGGAGTCCCCGCGCGACGAGTGGGCGCTCGCCTCGCCGATGCGCTCGCGGCGGATGCAGCCGGGGCTCGACCCGAGCACGGTGTTCAGTGAGCGCGGCATCGTCCTGCCTCCGACCCCCTCGGCCGCAGCACCCCAGGGCGCGCAGACGTTGTCGCTCGGAGCGCTGACAGGCGGCACGCTGCGGCTCGGCGGCGACGGCGGCTCGATCCGGTTGGGCAGCAAGGGGCAAGTCTCTTTGGAGGGCTTGTCGACTTCGTTGGAGCAGCTGTTTGGGGGCCGCGCCGTCGAGCAGCTGCAGCCGGAGTCGTCGGCCGCGATCCGCGGCGCGGTGTTCGCCGCCGAGGGAGCGCCCGCCGCCGATGCGCCGGTCGGCTTGTTTCGCGACGCTCCGCAGCCGGTCGCGCGCACCGTGACCGACGCGCAGGGACGCTACCTGTTCGATGACGTCGGGCTCGGAAGCTACGAGGTCCGCGCGGGCGGTGGACCGGGCGGGATGTCGTCAGGGCAGGTCGTGGTGGAAGGCGGTGTCTATGACTGCAACCTTCGCCTCGCGCGCGGCGTGACGATCACCGGGCGGGTGCGGGACGGAGCCGGGGCGCCCGTCGTCGGCGGGCGCGTGGAGTGGCGCGCGCCGGCAGCCGAGTTCGTCGCCGAGGGGCGGACCGGGGAGGGCGGCGCGTTCGTGCTCGCCAACCTCCCGCAGAGCGCCGGCCGGCTGTTGGCGTTTGAGGGGAAGGGGTCGAACCGGCTCCCGGCCGCGATCCTCGACGGAGTCGTCGCCGGCAGCGCGGACGTGGAGCTCGTCGTGAGCTCCGAGGCCACGGGGCTCAAGTTCCGGCCCGCTGCGCCGCCGGAGCTGGGCGCGGGTGGTCTCCGCGCCCGGATCCACCAGGTCGAAACCGGGCTCGTGCAGCAGGTCTCGGCGCCGCAGAAGTCGCCAGGCGCCGACGCCGCGTGGTCCCACGTGGGCTTGCCTGCGGGCCCCTACGAAGTCGACGTCTCCCTCGCGGGCTGCGGTGGGTGGCGGAGCGGGCCGTGCGTCACGACCGCAGATGCGATCCTGGACCTCGGACTCGCCGGCCTGAGCGCGCCGGGCGTCGTGCGCTTCGAGCTGCCGGACGGGCCCGTCCCCGAAGCGCTCACGGTCGAGATCGTCGGGCAGCGCGGGGGCCATGACGTGCGGCTGGAGGTGCTGCGCCGGCTCGACGGGGAGCTCTGGATCGCGCCGGGCGCCTACCGGCTCCTCTGGAGGCTCGGGGACGGGGAGGTCGCGACCGCGCCGTTTCGGGTCGAGAGCGGCGCGGCCCAGGTTCTGCGCTTGGAGTGGTAGCCTGGCTGCGATTGGATCGGGGCGTGGCTACAACGAAGCAACGGCCGCCGCTGCGCGGTGCTCTGCGACCTGCCTGTCCCCCGCTGAGGTCTTGGCTGGTGCCGCTCCTGCTCGCGGGCGCGGCCGTCGCGCAGGCGGTCGTGGTGCCGCAGCCGCGCCAGGTCGTCCGAGCTGGCGGCGCGATCCGCATCCGCTGCGTGGCGGCAGGCAGCGAGGCGTTCGTCCCCCAGCGCCGCGCGTTCGAGGCCGCGCTCGCGCGGCTCGGCGCTCCGCTGGCGTCGGCCTCCACCGCGCCCGGCAGGATTGAGTTCCGGCGAGCGTCGGGCGCGGGGGATCCAGAGGCCTACCGGATCCGGTTCGACGGCGAAGGCGTGGTCGCTCTTGCGGCGGAGCCTCGCGGCGCGGCGCGGGCTGCAGCCACGCTGCTCCAGCTGGCCGAGATCGTGGACGGCGAGCTGACCATCCCGCGGGTCGAGGTCGTGGACGCGCCGGCCATGCCGTTCCGCGGCTTCATGGTCGACATGGGGCGCAACCCGCACGGCCCCGAGACGCTGCGCCAGGTCGTCGACGCGTGCTGGCTCTACAAGGTCAACTATCTGCAGCTCCACCTGACCGACGACCAGCTGTTCAGCTGGCCCTCGCGCGCCTACCCGGAGCTGCTCGACGAGCGTTCGGGGTGGACCTGGGACGCGTTCGTCCAGCTCGAGGCCTACGCGCAGGCGCGAGGGGTCGCCATCATCCCTGAGATCGAC
>CAZTQF010000130.1:0-6998 GCA_964615255.1 uncultured candidatus Brocadiaceae bacterium
CGCGTGGGCCAAGGGCCCGGTGGTCGACGGGCAGCGCGTGAGCGCGGCGGTCGTCGGCTACTTCGCGGCCGGCGCGATGATCGAGTTGCGCTGCGGCGCGCCGGCGCCGACGCAGGCGTGCCGCGTGACCGGCGCAGACGCGTGGTCCGACGGCGCGCGCCTGCGCTACGTCGCGATGACGGCGATCCCCGGCACCGAACGCGAGCTGGAGGTCGCCGCCGACGGGTCGTTCGACGCGCCGGGCGCGCCCTTTGACTGGTTCGAGGTCCGCTCGCCGGACGGCCAGCCGCTCTGGGGAGCGCGGATGGAGGCGCGCCTCGAGCTGCCGCCGCCGCAGCGCGTCCAGGTGCGCGCGGTCGACGAGCGCGGCGGCGCGCTGGCGGGGGCCGAGGTCGCGCACCGCGTTACCCGCGGGGTCAGCTGGCGCGTCGACGGGCTGCGCTCGGTGGGGCAGGACCGCATGCGCGCGCTGGGCGTCACGGATGCCGAAGGACGCTGCGACGTCATCGTCCCGTACGACGGAGACCCGCTGCAGGCGCCGACCCAAGACCTGCTGCTGTTCGTCACCGCCGGCGACCGCCCGCCCGTCGCCGGCGGCGTGTGGGGCGGCCGCTACTACGTCAGCGGCCACCGGGTCGCCGAGGTCGCTGGCGGCGAGCTGCGCTTCGACTGCCCTGCGGTCGCGCCGCTCCGCGGCGCCGTCCCCGGCGCGCCGCGCGGAACCGTCGCGCACCTCAGCGCGATCTGCAAGCTGCACCTGCAGCGCAACAGCTATCTGCATGACGCGCGGGTGTTCACGGCCCCGGTTCAGCCTGACGGTTCGTTTGCGTTCTCCGACGTCCCGCAGGAGCTGCACTCCTGTAGGCTGTCGTTGCTCCCGCCCGACGGCAGCGAGTGGCGGCCGCCGGTCTACCCGCCCGAGGCGGACCGCGCCCTGCCGGTGGACGTCCTGCAGCGGCTCGAATCGCAGGCCCCGCTCGACTTCGGGGAGGTCGATCTCCAGGTGCTCGACGCGACCAGCGGACCGGCGCGCGGCGCGGTCGCGCTGCTCGCCTCTGCGGAGCGCACGGGCGTGCTGTTGCGGGACTCGCTGCTCCGCGTGCCGCTCGACGAGCGCGGCCAAGCGCGCCTCCGGCTGTTGCCCGGGCGCTGGGTGGTCGTCGTCGTCACCCGGGATGGCTTCGGCGGCGAGCCGCTCGAGGTCGGCGCCGCCAGCAGCGCCTTCGAGATGCAGCTCCGGCCGCTGGCCCGGACGCAGGTGACCTTGCTCGACGAACGCGGGGCGCCGGTCCGCGGCGCGCGCGTGCGCTCCCGCGGGACGAGCACGCGCGGGACGAGCGACCCGGTGCGCTCGACCCTCCAGGGCCTCCGCGTCACCACCCAGGCGCAGTGGGGCGCGCTGCGGACCGACGCTTCGGGCCGCGTCGTGATCCCGTTCGTCCCCGTCGAGGGCGTCACGCAGCGGGTCGAGCTGCGTTGGGACGGCGGGTGCTCGGGAGAGCTGGAGCTGGAGCCGGACGAAGAGCTGACGGCGCGCCCGAGGTAGGCCTCGGCGAAGGTGTCCTGCGCCAGCTCGACCGCGTCCGCTGGGCAGGCCCCGCGCACGCCGAGCAGGCCGACCAACGGACCGCGCCAGCGTTCGATGATGCGCGAGAGCTCCACACCGGCGGTCGTTGCAGGGACGAGGCGCGAGCTCCCCTCCGCCGAATCGACCGAAACACCGCGCTCACACGTGCTGTACGCGAGTCGGCGGTCCGGGTCCTCGCTTCGCCCGGCGGACCTGCTAGAACCAGTCCGCGTTCGAATCGAGGCCGCCCCATGCAAACCAACCACTCTCGACGAGACCGCGAGCGCGGCATGTCCACGGTCTCCCTGGTCCTGCTGGTCTCTTTCCTCGGGGGCCTCCTGCTCGGACCCGGGCACATCGTCTACTGCCTCTACTTCTCCGGTGCGTCGGCGGCCGAGCACCCCTGGACGCCTGGCGAGGAGGTCACGTTCTCGCTCTCGCCGGAGCAGAACCCGCTGCGGCTCAACGCCGAGTTCGAATACGCGCCGCCGCGCGGGGTCGGTCGGACCAACCGGCGAACCGACTACGAAGGGGAGCTGAGCGGCAGCGGCGGGACGCTGTGGCGCGAACGCTTCAGCGCCAGCTACAGCCGGGAGAAGAGCGGCGGGACGCAGGTTCATATTGGCGGCAGTTCGACCATCACGACGAACATCCGCCTGTTCTCTGTCGACGAGGCCGGCGACTACACGTTTCGTGCGAAGCAGTCTGGCGAGCGCAGCCTCAAGATCCGGGCGATCACGCTGGAGCTGCGAGAGAACGTCGCGGAGGTCAACACGGCAGTCGCGGCCACTGGCTGCGTCCTGGCCTTCGGCGCGTTTGTCAGCGTCGTCTTCGGCGCGGGCTTCCGGGGGCGCCGGCGCGACGGGCAGGGCGCCGACGGCGAGCCGGAGGGCGCGTCCGCGGACTGAGCGCCGCCGCTTCGCCATGTTGGAGTCCTTGCGTTCGATCGACCGGGTGTGCGACGTGCAGTGGGTGCGCGGCGCACAAGCGGACCCCGCGGCGACGCCCGACCTGCTGCTGGAGGCGCCGCACGGCGCGACCCTGGCGCGGCACTTCGACGAGCTCCGCGGGGAGCTGCAGGACGACTACGACGACGGGCTGCGCGACTTCTTCTTCGTCAACACCGACGTCGGCTCTCCCGAGCTCGCGATCGCGATCGCGCGCGGCGTCGTCGCCGCGCAGCCGCAGCGCACGGCCCTGGTCGTGCGCTGCGAGCTGCCGCGCACCTTCTGCGACACCAACCGCCGGATCGAGCGCGACGCGGTGGGCGCCGCGTCGAGGCCGGGAGAGATGACGCCGGGCCTGCCGCCTTGGGTTCGCCATCCGGGAGACCGCGCGCTGCTGCTGGACCGCTACTTCGCCTATCACGAGGTGGTCGGGGCCGCGTTCGACGTCGTCTGTGGCGCGGGTGGCGACGCGCTGTGCGTGCACACCTACGCGCCGCGCAGCCTGTCGGTCGCGGTCGATCAGGACATCGGCCGCACGCTCCGGGACGCCTACGCGCCTGGAAAGCTCGAGACGTGGCCGCTGCGTCCACAGGTCGACCTGATCACGCACGACGACGCCGGCGAAGAGCTCGCCAACGCCGCGCTCTCGGGGGCGGTCGAGCGCCGCCTCGTCGACGCCGGCTTCGAGGTCGCCCGAAACGACACCTACGCGCTGCATCCGTCGACGGCGGCGTTCGACCTCGCGCGCCGCTTCCCGGGCCGCACGCTGTGCTTCGAGGTCCGTCGCGACCTGCTGCTCGAGGCGTTCGTGCCGTTCGTCGAGCTGCGTCCGCGCGAGGATCAGGTGCTGCGCGCAGCGGCGCCGGTCGTCGCGGCGCTCAGCTGAGCGCGCGCGGGGTGCAGGTCGCGCAGCAGCGCGAGCACTTTGCGCTGAAACGGCCGGAGCAGCGGGTTGCCCGCGAGCCGGACCGCGGTCGCGATCAGCTCGACCGTCCGGTCGGCCAGCGCGCGCGTCGCGGCGCGACCGTCGCTGCGGTCGTAGATCCAGAACAGCAGCGTGCCCATCATGTAGGTCCACAGCAGGCGCGGCAGCTCGGCGGCGAGCGCCTTGCCAGGCTTGGCCGAGCTGCCCGCGACGACCTCTTGGAACACCGCCTCGCCGGCTCGGCGGACCTCGGCGCCGTCGGGATGGAACGGGTTGAGCGGGCTGTCAGGGTCCGCGGCGCTGCGGAACAGCAGCGCGCTGAAGCGGTGGTACGGATCGACCGCGTCGAGCCAGGCGTGCATGGTGCCGCGCAGGCGCGCGTCGAACCGCCGCTCCCGCTCCAACACCGGCCGCGCGCCTGCGACGAACGCCTCGTGGACCTCCAGGTAGAAGGCCTGCAGCAGCAGGTCCTTGCTCTTGAAGTAGTAGTAGGCGTTGCCGAGCGACACGCCGGCCTGTTCGGCGACCATGCGCATCGTGGTCGCCTCGTAGCCGTGCTCGCGGAACAGCTGCAGCGCGGCGTCCACGATCTTCTGCTTGGTGCGCGCTCCCTTGCCTGCGGCCATCGTCGACGAGAGGCTACGCGCCGGTCCGCGCGACCGGCTCACTTCTTCGTCATCTTCGCGACGCCTGCGATCGCGCCGAAGAGAGCCTCGGCCATGGGCCGCCAGCGCGGCTGCGCGAACCGCAGCGACCAGCGGCGGTAGGCCCGCAGCGCCCAGAGCACGGTGATCCAGGCGTTCGTGCCCCGGTAGACGGCGCCGTCGCTGGCCGTCACGGTGACCTTGTCGAGCAGCGCTTGGGTGCCGAGCGGGCAGCCCGCGCCCGCGGCGTCCTGCGCCGGCACGCAGCGCACGGGCACGTACTTGGGCTGTCCGTCGAGCCACTTCGCGACCCGGGCGCAGAAGCCGCAGTCGCCGTCGAACCAGACCGTGAGCTCCAGCGGATCGCCAGCCACGGCTCAGGCCTCCGGCGGCGCGGGCGGCGTCCGAACCTCCACGGCTGCGAGGACCCCGTCCGGGCGCACGACGGCGTCCGGGGGCAGGGGGCGGGGCGCGTCGGCGACCCGCTTGTGGGCGCGGATCCGGCTGAACACGTAGAGGTTGAAGAAGTGCATCAGCCCTAGCACGACGAGCACCAGGCCGACCTTGTAGCTCACGGCTTCGAACGCGGTGGTGGCGTCCTGCGCCCGGTCCGCGAGCTTCAACGCCAGCGCGATGTAGCCGAAATTGATCAAGTAGAAGCCGACAACGAGCAAGTGGTTGACCGAGTCCGCGAGGTCCTCACGGTCGGCGAAGACGTCGATCAGAAACGCGCGGCCGTTGCTGTGGAGCGTGCGGCCGACCCAGGCGGTGAGCGCGACGCTGAGAAAGACGTAGGTCGCGTAGGCGTAGATAGTTGGGTTCATGGGATGCTCTCCGCGACGGACCCCCGCCGCTTGTTGAACATGTTCAAGAACGCCGCCGACCGCCGGAGTTTCCATGATTTTGAACAAGTTCAAAACTGCCCCCCGCCTACGCTTCGCCAGCATGCCGAGCGAGGCCCCGACCGTTCGTCCTGCCCGCGCCGAGGACGCCGCGGCCATGGTGGAGATCTACCGCCCCCACGTAGAGGACTCCTGGGCGTCGTTCGAGCTCGCGACCCCGACGGCCGAGGAGTTCGCAGCGCGCGTGGCGCGTGCGCAGCGACGCCACGCGTGGCTGGTCGCCGAGGCGGCTGGGCAGGTGGTCGGCTATGCCTACGGCGGGACCCATCGCGAGCGGGAGGCCTATCGCTACACCGTCGAGGTCTCCGCCTACCTCGCGGCGTCCGCGCAGGGTCGCGGCGTCGGCGCGAGGCTCTACGAGGCGCTGCTCGAGCAGCTCGCAGCGCTGGGCTACTGCAACGCCGTCGCCGGGGTCACCTTGCCCAACGACCCGAGCATCGCGTTTCACGAGCGGCTCGGCTTCCAGCGGATCGGCGTCTTCCACCGGGTCGGCTTCAAGTTCGGCGCGTGGCGCGACGTCGCGTGGTACGAGCGTCCGCTACGCGACGGGCGGCCGCCGCGCGCGTAGCCGCTGGCGGACGGCCGCCGTCGGGTCTCCGACCGCTCCCTCGGAGAACGCCAGGACGTCGAGGTCGTGGGACGTCGCGAACGCGCGCAGCTCTCCAGGACGGAGCAAGAACTCCGGGTTGCGCGGCCGGCCGAAGCGCTCGTTGCCCTGCATGAAGGTCTCGTAGAGCAGCTGGCCGTCGGGCCGCAGCGCCGCGGCGAGGTGAGGCAGCAGCGGCCGCCACAGGTAGTTGGTGACCACGATCGCGTCCCAGCGGCGATGGCCGAACGGCCAGGGCGCGCCCTCGAGGTCCGCTTCGACGACCTCGATGCGCGCGTCGGCGAGCGCGTGCAGCGCCTCGCAGCGCCGGTCGACGGCGGTCACCGTGCAGCGGCGGTCGGCGAAGAGCCGCGCGTGCCGGCCGCCGCCCGCCGCGACGTCGAGCACGCTCGCGCCCGCCGGGACGTGCGCGGCCCAAGCGGCGATCGTGGGCTCCGGCGGGGCCTCGCGATGGTGCGCGTCCATGCCGGCAACCTACACTGGCGTCATGGGGCGAATCGAGACCTCGCGCCGCGTCGCGGCCTCCGTCGAGCGCGTCTTCGACGTGATCGCGCACGCGGAGAACTTCCGCGAAGCGGTCCCTGAGATCGTTGCCGTCGAGTTCACGTCGGCGACGAGGCGCGGCGTCGGGACGCGCTTTCGGGAGACGCGCCGCATGGGGAGGCGGGAGGCGACGGTCGAGCTGGAGGTCGCCGGCTACGCGCCCAACGAATCCGTACGCATCGTCTCTGATGCGGGTGGGACAACCTGGGACACGACGTTCCGGGTGACGTCGAGCGGCGACGGGGCGACGCTCGAGATGGTGATGGAGGACCGGCCGCACCAGCTGCTGGCCAGGCTGTTCACGCCGCTGATCCGGCCGATGGTCCGCCGCGCCGTCGAGCGCGACATGGACGCCGTGCGCGCCTACTGCGAGGCCGCCGCCGGCGGTGCTTCGTCCTAGGGATCGTTCGCGCTCGAGCGTGCGGCCGCCGATCGGACCAGCCCACGCTCGCTCCGCTGCGCGAGCCCCGCTATCCTGCTCGCCCCCATGACCGAGTCCAACAAGGTGCTCGCGACGTTCGAGGTGAACGGCGAGCCACACGAGGTGGCCTTCCGCCCTCACAAGACCCTGCTGGAGGTCCTCCGCGAGGAGATGACCCTGACCGGCACCAAGCACGGCTGCGAGCTGGGCGAGTGCGGCACCTGCACGGTGCAGATCGACGGCACGCCGGTGCTCAGCTGCCTCGTGCTGGCGGTCGACGCCGTCGGCAAGGACGTGCGCACCGTCGAGGGCCTCGCGTGCGGCAGCGACCTCGCGCCGCTCCAGGACTGCGTGGCGAACCTCGGCGGCGCGCAATGCGGCTACTGCACCCCGGGCGTGCTGATGGCCGCCGACGCGCTGCTCAAGGACAACGTCAACCCGA
>CAZTQF010000131.1:0-6989 GCA_964615255.1 uncultured candidatus Brocadiaceae bacterium
CGGGTAGCCGGCCTGCGTGGGGTCCCCGATGTCGAAGTAGCTGCCGACCGGATCCCAGGTCCCGAGCCACGGGTTGATCTCTTCCGGCGGCCCCAGGTCGGTCCGGTCGGCGTTGTTGCCCGCGCCGTAGGCGTCGCCGCAGCCGACGCCCATCTGGTTGCCAGGGGTGCCGGTGTTGCACGGGCTGCCGCAGCCGTTGACCGAGTAGTTGAGCGAGAGCCACGCGTGCTTGCAGAACGACCACTCGTTGATCTGTTCGATCTTGTCGTCGTGCACGCGCGCGATGATGAACCCGAACCAGGGGTGGTTCGGCTGCATCGCCGCGACCCACGGGATGTTGACCGACCCCGGGTTGCACATCTCGTTGCGGAACGACATGCCGACCTCGCCGTTGTTCGTGGGGCCGCGCCGCCCCCAGTAGGTGAGGTTGCCGATGTCGATGACCGCGCCGTCGAGACCGGCGACGGTGTTGGACTGGGCGACCGCGCCGGTGGCCAGCGAGACGGCGAGCGCGAGGAGAGTTGGGGTGTGACGCATGAAGTTCGTCCAGGGCAAGGAACGAGCAGGCGACAGAAGTGTAGAACCCGGAGCGCGCGGCGCCAGTTCCGCGCGGCCTGCGCGCGCAGATCCAGCCTTGCGCTGCGGCGTCACCCGTCAGATCTTGGCTCCCATGCGAACCTGGGCTTCCACCGCAACCGCCGTCGGCATGGCCGCCTTGCTGACGAGCGCTGCCCCCGCCATCGGCCAGACCCGCCTGCTGCGTCACCCCGACATCTACGGCGACCGCGTTGTGTTCACCTACGCCGGCGACCTGTGGGCCGCGGACGTGTCGGGCGGCGTCGCCTCGCGGCTGACTTCGACGCCGGGGGTCGAATTGTTCGCGAAGTTCTCGCCGGACGGACGCTGGATCGCGTTCACCGGCCAGGTCAACGGCGACGAGCAGGTGTGCGTGATCCCCAGCGAGGGTGGCGAGGTTCGACAGCTCACGTGGTATCCGGCCGACGGACCGCTGCCGGCGCGCTGGGGCTACGACAACCAGGTCTACGGCTGGACGCCGGACAGCACCGCGGTGCTGTTTCGCAGCTTGCGTGCGGCCTGGACGCTGACCGGCGGGCGGCTCTACACCGTGCCGCTGCCGGCGATCGCGCGCCGGCGCGGCGCGCTGCCGACGCCGCTGCCGATGCCCGTGGCCGGCGCAGGCGACTTCTCTCCCGACGGCGAGCAGATCGTCTACGCCCCGCTGTTCCGAGACTTCCGGACCTGGAAGCGTTACCAGGGCGGCTGGGCTCAGGAGCTGTTCGTCTTCGACCCGAAGACGCGCCGGGCGCAGAACATCTCCAACCACGTGCGCGCGGACCGGGACCCCATGTGGATCGGAGACCGGATCTGGTTCGCGAGCGATCGGACCGGGACCCTCAACCTCTGGAGCTACGACCTCGCGTCGGCCGCGATCAACCAGGAGACGCGAAGCACGACCTGGGACGTTCGGTGGCCGAGCGCAGGAGGTCCGGACGATCGGCGCATCGTCTACGAGAAAGGCGGCGCGCTGTTCTGGTTCGACACCGCGTCCCGCCAGGAGCAGGCGATCGTCGTCCGGGTGCCCGACGAGGAGCCAACCGGCCGCGCGCGTCGCGTGGACGCTTCGGGCCGGATCGAGCACTTCGCCCTGAGCCCCGGCGGTCGCCGGGCGGCGATCGCGGCGCGCGGCGAGCTGCTGACCGTGCCCAGAAAGCACGGCGACGTGCGCGAGCTGAGCCAGACGCCCGGCGTGCACGAGAAGCACCCTTCGTTCTCGCCCGACGGCGCCACCATCGCCTACGTCGGCGATCAGTCCGGAGAAGAGCAGATCTGGCTCGTCGACCACCTCGGCGCGAGGCCGCCGCGGCAGCTGACGCGTGGCCTGACCGGCATGCTCTACCAGCCCCGCTGGTCGCCCGACGGCAAGTGGATCGCGTTCGGCGACAGGGACGGGGTGCTGCGGCTCTGCGACGTCGCGACCGGGGCGTTGACCGTGGTCGCCGACGAGCCGCGGGGCCAGCTACGAGACCACAGCTGGTCGCCGTGCTCCGGGCACCTGACGTTCTCGATGACGGCTGAGACGCCGCTGCCCAAGGTCTACATTTACTCGCTGGGCGACAAGCAGCTGCGCTGCGTCTCTCGTGAGCTCAGCAACGACAGCCAGCCGGTCTTCGGGGCGAGCGGCGAGCGCCTGTTCTTCCGCGGCCTGAGGGGCTTCCAGCCGCGCCTGCCCGGCGCCTACGAGTGGGACTTCCAGATCGACCGCGGCTACGGCATCTACGCGCTGGCGCTCCAGAAGCACCTGCCGGCGCTGTTCGGCAAGCGCAGCGACGAAGCGGTGGCAGCCAAGACGCCGGAGCGGGCGCGCGCGCCGGCGTTCGACGCGCCGATCCGGATCGACTTCGACGGCCTGGCCGACCGCGTGGAGCAAGTCCCCGTCGGCCTCGACAACCACTGGGGGCTGACGGTCGCCGACGGCCACCTGGTCTACGGCACGCGCGGCGGCAGCTACTACGGTCGCGGCTCCGACCGGCCGACGGCCCTGCACGCGTTCTCGCTCGACGCGCGAGAGCGCCGGGAGCTCGCGACGGGCGTGCAGAGCTACGCGCTGTCACCGGACCGCAGCCACCTGCTGGTGCGCTGCAGCGACGGCTTCCGGGTCATGCGCGCGGCGCTCGACGGCGCGAAGGACGCCGCCGACCTGGACCTCTCGAACCTCCGGACGACCAAGGTCGCGGCCGACGAACACTGGCAGATCTTCGGCGAGGTGTGGCGGCGCTACCGCGACTTCTTCTACGTCGACAACATGCACGGCTACGACTGGGTCGGCCTGCGGGAGCAGTACGGCCAGCTGGTGCCCCACGTTCGCCACCGGAGCGACCTCAACTACCTGCTCGGCGAGATGATCGCCGAGCTCAACGTCGGCCACGCCTACATCACCGGCGGCGACCTCGGCGCGCCGGCCCGGCCCGCAGCGGCGCTGCCCGGCCTGGTGTTCGAGTTCGACACTGCGGCCGGCCGCTACCGCGTCGCCGAGCTGCTCCGAGGAGAGAACGACAGCTCCACCTACCGGAGCCCTGCTACGGCGGTCGGCGTGGAGCTCGCCGTCGGCGACTACGTGCTCGCGATCGACGGCCATGAGCTGCAGCCGCAGGACAACCCCTACCGCTGGCTGCAGGGCAAGGCCGGTCGCACGGTCCAGCTGACCGTCCACGGCCAGCCGGTGCTCGAGGACGCGCGCGTGGTCGCGATCGAGCCGATCGGCGACGAGTCCGACCTCCACTATCTCGCCTGGGTCGAGCGCAATCGTCGGCGCGTGCACGAGCTCAGCGACGGCGCGCTCGGCTACGTGCACCTGCCGAACATGGGGGCAGAAGGCATCCGCGAGTTCCTCCGGCAGTACTATCCGCAGAGGGCCAAGCAGGGCCTGGTCATCGACGACCGCTACAACGGGGGCGGCAACGTCAGCGAGATGGTCGTCAACCGATTGTCCCGCGAGCTGATGATGTGCACGTTCGGCAGGACCTCGGGCTACTCCCCCTACCCTGGCGCGCTCTTCCACGGCCACTTGATCTGCCTGCTCAACGAGACGTCCGCCAGCGACGGCGACATCTTCCCGGCGATGTTCCGCCGGGCGGGCCTCGGCAAGCTGGTCGGCAAGCGCAGCTGGGGCGGCATCATCGGGATCACCGACCGCGGCAAGCTGATGGACGGCGGCACAGTCAACGTCCCGGAGTTCGGCAACACCGAGCCGGGGCCTAAGTGGACGATCGAAGGTCACGGCGTCGATCCGGACGTCGAGGTCGACAACGACGTCCCGTCGATGCTGCGAGGGGAGGACAACCAGCTGGAGCGCGCCGTCGCCCTGCTCCTCGCCCAGGTGGCGGCCGACCCGCGTCCGCTGCCGGTCGCGCCGCCTGCCCCGATCAAGACGGGCCGATGAGCCGCGCCCATCACGGCACGGGTCGGCTCCCCGAGCTGAGGCTCAAGGTGCGCGCGTCCGGGCGGCATCCCTGGTTCTACCGCAAGATGATCCAGAAGCCGAAGGAGCCGCTCCCCGCGGGCGCCGCCGTCAAGGTGCGGGACCGGGACGGCAGGCTCGCCGGCACGGGCTTCTACAATCCGCGCGCCGAGCTGGCGCTGCGGATGTTCTCCGACACCGAGGTCCGCGACGTCGCGGGCCACTTCGTGACCCAGCTCGACCGGGCGATCCGCCTGCGAGAGGACGTGCTGCAGGTCACCCGCGTCACCGACTCCTACCGCCTCGTTCACGCCGAGGCCGACGGCTTCCCCGGCCTCGTCGTCGACAAGCTCGGCGGGGCGATCGTCGCGCAGGTCGCGTCGCTGGGGATGCAGCGACAGCTCGAGCCGATCGGAGAGTCGCTGCTGCGCCACTACCCCAAGACGCGGCTCGTCCTGCAGCAGGACAAGGACTGGGCCGAGCGCGAAGGCATGGACAAGCTGCCGCGCCCGCGCCCGGTGCAGACGACCGTCCGCGAGCACGGCATCCGCTACCAGGTCCAGGCCGGCGCCGGCCACAAGACCGGGTTCTTCGCCGACCAGCGCGACAACCGCCTGACGGTCCGGATGCTCGCCCGCAACCGCCACGTCCTCGACCTCTGCTGCAACAGCGGCGGCTTCGCGCTCAACGCCGTCAAGGGCGGCGCCGCGAGCGTGCTCGCCGGAGACCTCGACGAGGCGATGGTCGCGCAGACCCAGGCGAACGCCCGCGACAACGACCTCGCCCTCGACTGCCGCCACGCCGACGCCTTCGACATGCTGCGCGAGTCCCGCGACGGTCGGCACGACCTGATCGTGCTCGACCCGCCCAAGTGGGTCGCCAACAAGGGTGAGATCGACCAGGGCCTGCAGCGGTACGCCGACCTCAACCGCCTCGGGATCGAGAAGGTCGCCCGCGGCGGCGTCGTCGTCACCTGCTCGTGCTCGGGCAGCGTCAGCGAGGAGCGGTTCGTCCGGATGCTGCGCGACGCCGCAGCGGCGGCGCGACGCGACGTGCGGGTCACCGCGCTGCGCTCGGCGGGCGGCGACCACCCGTTCGCGCTGGAGTGCCCGGAGACGCGCTACCTGAAGGTCGCGTTCCTCCAGGTGCGCTGACGGAACGCCGCCCCCGCGACTAGGAGAACCGGTCGAGGAAGCGGGTGAACCCAAGCTCCTCGCAGAGCGGCCCCAGGTCCTCGCTCGGGCCGCGCCAGCGCAGGTCGTCGAGCGACTCCTGCAGCGGCACGTCGGTCCGCAGCGTGGCCAGCCTCCGGTAGAGCCGCGCGTCCTCGCGGCGCTCGCGCAGCACCGCAGCGAGCCCTTTGGCTCCGCGCACCTGCACCTGCCAGTCGGCGTCGTCGTCGGGGATGTCGTCGAGGTGACCGTAGGCGACGAGCACGGCGGCGCTCGACTTGGCGCCCCACTTCGGCAGCCCCGGGATGCCGTCCTGGGCGTCGCCGACCAGCGCGAGGTAGTCCGGGATCGAAGCCGGCGCCACGCCGAACTTCTCGTAGACCCCGTCCTCGTCGTACAGCTTCTGCTGCTTGCGGTCGTACTGGACGATCTTGCCGCCCACCATTTGACCGAGGTCCTTGTCCGGCGTGCAGACGAACACTCTCTCGACGCGTTCATCCGCCGCGAAGCGCGCGGCCCCCGACGCGAGGCCGTCGTCGGCCTCGAATTCGATCATCGGCCAGACCACGCAGCCAAGCGCCCGCACCGCCCGCTCCGCGAGGGGGAACTGCGCCCAGAGCGCTTCGTCCATGCCGTCGCCGGTCTTGTAGCCGTCGAACAGCTCGTTGCGGAACGACTCCACCACCGTGTCGAAGGCGACCGCGACGTGCGAGGTGAAGTCGTCCCGGAGCAGCGCGCCCATGCTCGCCAGCAGCCCGCGGACCGCGCCGACCTCTTTGCCGTCGGGCGCCGTGGCCGACGGCGCCCCGAAGAAGCTGCGGAACAGCTCGTAGGTGCCGTCGACGAGGTGCACGTTGACGCGGTCCGACATGCGGCCCATCTTGCCGCCAACCGTGGCCGACCTCGACGCGCAACTCCGAGAACACCTCGACCCGATCGGCGGCTGGGCGCCGACCCTGCTGCGGCGAGCGGCGGTGCTCTGCCCCTTGCTCCATCACGACGGCGCCGACCACCTGCTGCTGGGGCTGCGGCCGGCCGACAGCGCGACCCACCCCGGGCAGATCGCGTTTCCCGGCGGCAAGCTGGAGGGCTCGGAGGAGCCGCTCGAGACCGCCCTGCGCGAGTGCCAAGAGGAGGTCGGCATGCCGCCGGCAGGCGTCGTCCCGCTCGGCCAGCTCCCGCCCCGCGAGAGCACCTCGCGCTTCTATGTGCACTGCATCGTCGCGCGGGTCGCGCCGTTCGAGCTGCAGCTCGCGCCCCGGGAAGTGGACCGGGCCATCTACGTGCCGCTCGACGAGCTGCAAGACCCGACGAGGTGGCGGGACCTCCCCCCGCCGCACCACGCGACGCCCGCGGGCGCTCCGACCAGCCCGCACTTTCGTCAGGGCGACGACGTCATCTGGGGGCTGACCGGCCGGTTCGTGCGCGACCTCGTCGATCGCCTCGCGCGGGCGCGCTAACCACGCAGCTCGGCGCCGATCTGCTCTGCGTTCTTGCGCACCTTGTCGAGGAACTTGCCCTCGTCCTTGTCCGACAGCGTGCGGTCTTCGGCGCCGAGCGTCACGGTGAAGTTGAGCGACTTCTTGCCTTCGGGCACGTGTTCGCCGCGATAGACCTCGAACAGCTCGACGTCGCGGATCAGCTTGCGGCCGGTCGCGCGCAGGAACTCTGCGGCCTCACCGACCGAGGTGCCGACGTCAACGAGCAGCGCGACGTCCACCGGCAGTCCGGGATAGACCGGCACGGGGGTGTAGCCGGGCGCGGCGCGGCCGTTGGCGTGCAGCGCCCGCACGTCGATGGTCGCGATCGCCACCTCGCGCGGCAGGCGCTGCCCCTCG
>CAZTQF010000132.1:0-6969 GCA_964615255.1 uncultured candidatus Brocadiaceae bacterium
GAAGTTCGCGGACTTCACCCCGCCGCCGAAGACGCTGCCGCGCTCGCCCGGCATCCACAAGGAGTGGCTCGACGGCATCCTGACCGGCACGCAGCCGATGGCGAACTTCGAGTATGCCGCGCCCTTCACCGAGTCGATCCTGCTCGGCAACCTCGCGCTGCGCTGCGGCAAGCGGATCGAGTGGGACGCGGCGAACCTGCGCGTCACCAACGACGAGTACGCGAACTCGCTGGTCCAGAAGGAGTACCGGCGCGGCTTCGAATTGACGAAGGTCTGAGTGGCGGCAGCCCGGCCCGCGGCGCCCTCAGCCGCGGCCGCCGGGCTCAGCGCCCCGCGCCCTTGCAGTGCTGGTCCAGCCAGTCCGCCATCTCGGCGAGGCAGTGCAGGACCGACTGGCGGCCGCGGTAGCCGTGCGACTCGAACGGCAGGAAGCACAGCCGCGCGGTCGCGCCGTGGCCCTTGAGCGCGCCGTAGAGGCGCTTGCTCTGGATCGGGAAGGTGCCCGCGTTGTTGTCGTCCTTGCCGTGGATCAAGAGGATCGGCTCGTTGATCTTCTGCGCGTGCATGAACGGCGACATCGCGAAGTAGATCTCGGGCGCCTCCCAGAAGGTGCGCTCTTCGTTCTGGAAGCCGAACGGGGTCAGCGACCGGTTGTAGGCGCCTGACCGCGCGATGCCGCAGCAGAACAGGTCGCTGTGCGCCAGCAGGTTGGCGGTCATGAACGCGCCGTAGCTGTGTCCTGCGACCGCGACCTTGGCCGTGTCGACGCAGCCCTCCTTGCCGAGCGCATCGATGGCCGCGCGCGCGTTCATCCGCACCTGCTCGACGAACGTGTCGTTGGCGCTGCGGCGCGGGCCGACGATCGGCATCGACGCGTTGTCGAACACGGCGTAGCCCTTGAGCAGCATGAACAGGTGGGAGCTGCCGCGCATGCGCAGGTAGCGGTTGGGCGTGGCGCGGACCTGGCCCGCGTCGCTCGCCTTGGTGTACTCGCGCGGGTAGGCCCACAAGAGGCACGGCAGCTGGTCGCCGTCCTGGTAGCTCGGCGGCAGGTAGAGCGTGCCGCTCATCGGCACGCCGTCCTCGCGCTGGTAGCGGACCAGCCGCTTCTGGATCTTGGCCGTGAACTTCGCGGCCGGGTCGACGTCCCGTCGCAGCAAGACGCGGCGGCCGGTCGCGCGGTTGAGGTAGACCAGCTCCGGCGGCGCGCTCGGGCTCTCGCTCCGCAGCAGCAGCTCGTCCTCGCTGCCGCGCACCATGCCGAGCACCGTCTCGTAGCGCTCGAGCCCGGAGCGGAACAGCTCCTGCTTCTCGCCCGACGCGACGTCCCAGCGGAGCAGGAACGGGCGGTTGCCCGCGGGCGACGCGCCCTGGCCGGACATCAGCAGCGCGCCGCTCCGCTGGCGGAGCA
Organism: uncultured candidatus Brocadiaceae bacterium; assembly: GCA_964615255.1. Classification (GTDB taxonomy): domain Bacteria; phylum Planctomycetota; class UBA1135; order UBA1135; family UBA2386. The sequence continues at coordinate 1,412 of CAZTQF010000132.1, forward strand.
CGCGGCGGCCGTCGAGCGTCGTCTCCGAGAGCGGCTGCCCGGGATCGCTGTAGGCGTCCTGGGTCGAGCGCTCGTAGAGCAGCTCGCCGGACTCCCCCGGGCGCGTGAGGTCGCGCCGCCACACGCGCTCGGTGCGCGTCTTGCGGTCCGACTCCCCCGTGAGGACCAGCTGGCCATCGCCGCCGAACTGCACGCCCCGGGCGCGGAGCTCGGTCTTGTACCACAGCCGCGGCGTGCCCTCGGGCTCGGCGAGCAGGAACGCGAAGTCTCGGTGCGGCACCTGCTTCTTCGGGTCGCCCTCGTCCTGCGCCTCGAACCAGTAGAGCGCGTGCTGGGCCGTCGCGACCCAGCCGACGCTGCGCGGGCCGCGCTTGACGCCGCCGATCGGGATCGCGTCGTTGAGCCGGTCGCGGCACACCTCCCGGCGCACCTCCCCGGACATGTCCAACACCGCGGTGCTGCGCGGGAAGCGGCTCATCGGCACGACGAACGAGAAGGGGCGCTCGACCACCGTGGTCAACAGATACGCGCCGTCGGGCGAGGGGCTCACGCCCGAATACATGCGGGGCGCGCCGAGCTCGCGGACCTTGGCGCCGTCGACGATCGCCAGCTGGCTCCGGCCGTAGTACTCCAGCAGGTCCTCGTCGTGGCTGTCCTGCAGCAGGTCCTGGTAGGTGCGGACCTGCGCGTTCTGGTTCTGCACGGTCTGCTGCACGATCGGCCCCGGCGGGACGGAGGGCCTGGCCGGACGCTCGCCTGCGACAACGGTCTTGACGAGCAGGCGCCGCTGGTCCGGCAGCCACCGCACCGCAGCCCCGAGCACCTGGTTCAGGCGCACGCCCTCGACCTTCTTCGGCGCCGCGTCCCACGGATCGCACAGGTAGAGCTCGGCGCCGCCTTCGCGCTCCCGCACCAGCGCGAAGGCGCGCTCGTCGGCAGACCAGATCGGACCGCTCCAGTGGTCGAGCTCGAGCGGCACCTCGCGCGGCGCGCCCGAAGGGAGCTCCTGGATCGTGATCGAGGTCGTGCGCGTGCTCAGCTGCCGGCCCCACGTCGCGCCGTCGATGCGCATGCCTGCGAGCTTGAGGTGCGGCCGCGCGACCACGTCGAGATCAGGCAAGGCTTCGCGCGTCTGCAGGACCAGCTTGCCGCCCTGGGGCGAGAGCGACACCGACGGCGGCGGCGGCGCCGTGACCAGCGCGGTGACCGTCGCGCCGGGGTCGCGCCAGCCGGCAGGCTGCTGCGCGACGGCGCCGAGCGCGAGGGAGAGCGTCAGGGACAGAAGGAGCGGCTGGGAGACGTGCGACATGGTGACCTCCCGCTAAGGTGTAGGGCCTGCGGGTGGTCAGCGCACGCGCTGCTGCTGCTCAGCGCTCTGCGATGCTGTCGAGGCGCTCGCGGTGCTTCTCGTCGAAGGTCTCGCGGAAGTCGATGCCGTCGACGAAGTCGAGTCGGCTGTCGCACGGCCGGCGGCTGAGCAGCTCGACGTCGATCAGGTTGAACACGATCTCGCCGAAGTCGCTCGCGCCCTTGACGCCCCAGCGCTCGAAGACCATCGCGGCCATCGGCCCGAACTGCTCGGAGGCATACTCCTTGATACCGACGATCAGCTCGCGGCCGCCGACGTGCCGGTCCTCGCCCGTCAGCTGGTCGCGGCCGAAGTGCGTCATCGTGTAGTCGAGCGCGTCGAGCACGAAGTAGTAGGCGTGGCGCGAGAAGCGGCGGTCCTGGCGCCGGACCTTCTGGATCTTGTCTTCGAGCAGGTCTTGTTCAGTTGCGGCCATCGACACGGTTCCTCTTCGGACGAAGCGGCGGCGTGAGAGCCTGCCTATCGACACATCGGGAACCGCCCTTGAGCGTGGCGAAGTGACCGCTTCGCCGCGCCATCCCCACAGACGCGCGCCCGGAGGCGCGCCCTGGATCCGATGAGACCGACCGCTCGGTGGCGCGCAGGGGACCATCCCGCAGCGCCGAGCAGACGCAGCTCGTCAGAGCAGCTGCACCAGACAGGCGGTGAGCACCTGTTCGGGTGGAAGGAGCAGATCGAGGTCTCGTTCTGCCTGCAGCGTTCGTTCGAGCCACGTGGTCCATGGGTCCAGCGAGGCGGGAGGGTAGGAACCGTCCAGAGAGGCCGCAACCCTGTCGCGCTGCCGCCGCAGCTCGGCGCGCAGCAACCACAGGAACATGCGCGCCGCCTCGACCTCTTCTCGCTTCTCGTTGGCGCCCTGCAGCGCCTGCTGCGCGGTCGCGAACGGCCGCAAGGTCTGGGTCTCGGCGAACCACGCGCGCACCAGATCATGGAGCTGTACCGCATGTTCGGTCGCCGCACGCAGGGCCAAGCCGAGGCTGCCGTGGGCCACGGCCACGATGTCATCGAACCGCGCAAATTCGTGGGGAATTCTTTGCTCAATCTCTCCACGAAGCGCCTCGTCCGTCAGCGGCAGGACCCGGAGGCGCTGGACCCGCGAACGCACGGTCTCGAGCAGCTGCTCCGGGCGCGAGGTCTCGAGCAGCAAGAACGTGTCCTCCCCCGGCTCCTCGAGCGTCTTGAGGAGCATGTTCTGACCATCCTCCTCGATGCGGTTGGCCTCGACGAAAGCGGCGACGCGCGCGCCGCCCTCCATCGCGTGCTGCAGCAGACGGTCCTGGACCTGGCGCACCTGGTGCACGGTGACGCGGTGGTAGCTGGTCTCCTTCTTGACGAACTCTGACTCGTCGCGCGGACGCCGGACGACCTGCACGTCGGGGTGGAGCTCGTTGGCGATGCGCGTGCAGGTGCGGCACATACCGCACGGCTCGTCCTCGTCGAGCTCGGAGGGACAGAGCAGCGCCGCGGTGAGGTACTGCAGCACGACGGTCTTGCCGCCGCCGACCGGGCCCTCGACCACGACGCCGTGCGGCAGCAGCCGCCGCCGCGCCATACGCACCCAGCGGTCGAAGGCTTCGCCCTGACCGAGCGGGCGCGTCAGCCGCCGCGTCATCCGGACCTCTTCGCCGAGGTCGGGCTCGGAGGCGCTCTTGCGCTTGGCCTCGCGGACCCAGCGCGCGCTCACGCAGCTCCCCCCGCCGCCAGCGCGGTCACCCGCGCGCGCAGCTCGGCCTGCAGCTCGTCGAACGAGCGGGCGGCGTCGAGCACGACCGCCCGCGGCTCGCGCGCGGCCGCGGCCAGGTAGCCCTCGCGCACGCGCTGGTGGAACGCGTCCTCCCGCCCTTCGATGCGGTCCGCGGGGTCCGTGCGCCGCCCGCGCCGCCGCGCCGAGACGTCATCGGGCACGTCCAGCACGAAGATCGTATCAGGCAGGCACGCGCCTTGGACGCGCCGCGTCAGGTCCTCGAACCACGACAGGTCCATGCCTGCCCGTGCGGCGCGGTCGGCCGCCAGCAGCTGGTAGACCGCCGTCGAGAGGTAGCAGCGCTCGGCGACCACGACCCTGCCCGCCGCGAGCGCCGGCGCGACCACGCGGTGCGCGAGCTCGGCCCTCGCCGCCGAGAACAGCAGCGCCTCGGTGATCGGCAGCAGGTCGCCGGTCTCGGTCGACAGCAGCAGTGCGCGGAGCGCCTCGCCGACCGGCGTCGAGCCGGGCTCGCGGACGTGCAGCACGTCCGCACCCTCCGCCTCGAGCCAGGTCGCGAGCGCGGCCGCCTGGGTGCTCTTGCCGCACCCGTCGGGGCCGTCGAGCGCGACGTAGCAGGTCACTGCAGCTCCTCGACCACCTGCCGGAGTTCGGGCGAGCGCTCGAGGTCCTTGTCGAGCGACAGGATCATGTAGCTCACCGCGGCGCGGGTGCGCCCCAGGAAGTTGCCGATCTCGCTGCCTTTGAGCCCCTGCTGCTGACAGATCTTGGCCAGCACCTTGCGCGCCCGCGAGACCGAGCGGCTCTGGCTCTTGCCGCACAGCGCCGTCGGACAGACGTCGAACCGGTCCGCGACCTGGTCGCGCACGCGATGGAAGACGGTGCGCGGATCGATCAGCTCCAGGTAGCGCTTGGGCAGCGTCGCGCCGCGGGAGCGCGCCCACGCGGCGCGCAGCTCCGGATAGCCCCCCACGGTCTTCTGCGCGAGCGCCTCGATCTGCGGCGCCCGGCCGTTGCGCGACGGCGCTCCTTCGAGCGCCCGCAGGTAGCGCAGGCGGCCGAGCGGGCCGGGCCGCTCCATGCCCGCGACGAAGCCCGCCATCCACGACGACTGCAGCGAGGCCTCGAGGTCGCGCACGTCCTTGGGGTGCCACCGCGACGCCAGAATGGTCGGCGCGCCGTGCGCCTCTCGCGCCTGCAGGACCTGGTGCAGGAACGCCTGCAGCTTGGGCTTGCCCGCGATCCGGTGCGCCTCGTCGATGACCAGCGGCAGCTCCGCGGCGAGCTCTTCGAACAGCTGCGGCACGCGCTTGTCCTGGTGCACGCGCTGGAACACCTTGAGCAGCTCGGGCAAGTCGAACCAGAGCGCGCGCAGCGGCATCTGCCCGCGCCACCAACGCAGCAGAAACGTCTTGCCCACGCCAGAGGGGCCGTGGAACACGTAGAGCGTCGCAGGCACCAACCGCGTGCGCGGCTCCTCACCCGAAAACGGCAGGTGACTCTGATCCGGGATCAGGCTCTTGAGCACGAGGTGCGCCGTGCGGTTGCCGTCGTCGATGACCGGCTGCTGCGGCGACACCTCCAGCGCGTCGAAGCGGCCGCTGTCCTCGGACTGGATCTCGACCTTCAGCTCGGTGCCGAAGTCCTTGGACACGACCTCCGCGATCGCGGTCCGAAAGAGGGCGCGGACCCGATCGGCCGCCAGCCGCGTCTCGGCTTCGAAGTAGACCGTCCCGCGCTCGAGCAAGACCGGTCGGAGCCCCGCGAGCCAGGCGTCGAAGGTCGCAGAACCGACCCGGTCGCGAAGCGCGACCTGGACGCGGTTCCAGCTTTCTTCGAGCAGGGGCAGCATGACGAGGAGAGAGGTCCCGCGCCGCCAGCGCGCCGAGCAGGCGGGGCGCGCGGAGCACGGCCCGGCAACGCTACCAACCTGCGATCAGCGACGCCACTCCTGCTGCAGGTCGCGCGCGGCGGCGCCAGCGGCGGTCTCAGCGGCCTCTTGCAGCACGCGCTGCAGCAGGGTATCGCGCCGCGCCGCGTCCCCTAGCCGGTGCCGCAGCTTGGCGGCCTCCAGCCACAGCCGCCCGCGCGCAGCGCGCTCCTCGGCGCTGTCCTCGGCGGGCGCTGCCACCTCCGGCGCGAGGTAGGCCCGGTCCTGCTGCGGCTGCACCGCCGCGGCGACCTCGTACTCCCGCGCCGCCTCGGCGTCCCTGCCGAGCGCCGCGCAGGCTGCCGCCATCCGCTCGTGCAGCTCGCGATAGAACGGGTCGATGCGGTTGCACTCGCGCAGCAGGCGCAGCTCTTCTTCCCGGTTGCCAGCGTCGCGCTCGAACTCGGCGAGCGTGTAGCGCGGCGCGAAGGCGCGGGCCGTCCGGCGCACGTACGCCTTCATCTCCATCTGCGCCTGGGTGCGGTCCCCCTGGTCGCGGTAGATGCGAGCGAGCCGCAGCTCGGGCGCGGTCGCCTGCTCCGTGCAGGACGGCC
>CAZTQF010000133.1:0-6944 GCA_964615255.1 uncultured candidatus Brocadiaceae bacterium
CAGCGGGTCTTCGACGAGGCGGCCGCGGCGCTCCCAGACGCGCTCCCCGCGTGGGTCGTATTCGCCGACGCCCTTGTGCTCGGCGATGAGCGTGTTGCCGCCGGCGACGCGGTCGGCGTCGCTGGGCGAGTCGAGCCCTTCCACGGACCAGACCCGCATCCCGCGCGGATCGACCTCGACGACCTGACCCTTGTTGCGGAGCGTGATGAGCGTGTTGCCGTCGGGGAGGCGGTCGGCGTCGTGCGCGTTGGGCATGTCCTGGACCTGCCAGACGATCTCCTTGGCTTCGTTCACCTCGATCACGCGATCGTGCAGCACGTCGCAGATCAGGTAGGTGCCGGCGGCGGTCCGCTCGACGTCGAAGGGGCGGATGTCCTCGCCGTAGCGCCACGTCACCGCGCCCTGTCGGTCGACGACGCAGACTTCGCCGGCGAACGTGTTGGCGATCAGCGTGCCGCCGTCGGGCAGGCGGCTCGCGGCGTAGGGATTCTTGAGGTCTTCGTAGCTCCAGACGGTCGCGCCCCGCGGGTCGACCTCGCGCACCCGGCTGACGCTGAACTCGACCAGCAGCGTGTTGCCGTTCGGTAGCCGCTCGGCGTCCCAGGCGCCGAAGATCTCGTCGAGGCGCCAGACCTCGCGGCCGTTCGACTCCAGCTCGCGCACGCAGTTCTCGGAGTAGTCGGTGATCAACGTGTTGCCGCGGCCGAGATCCTCGGCGGCAGGCTGGGATGTGTCGACGGGCGTGAGCCACATTCGCTGCGGGTCTCGCGCTGGCGTGGAGCACGCTGCCAGCGGCAGCACCAGCGCCGCGGCGACGGCGCAGGATCCTCGCAGGGCTTCGAGGACGCTTCGAAGGTCTCGCATCAGCGCCGCAGTTTACTGCGGCCCCGAATGTCGCCGCGCGCGTTTGTTTCCTCGTGCGCCGACCCGGCGCGAAATGGCGGGGCGTCGGCAGCGCACCCGCGGCCGCACGCGAACCGCCGATGCCACGGCGCGCGTCGCGACGGAGCGCCGCGGGCAGCCGAAGAGACCGGAGGCCAGCCCCCGCCGAACGTCGCCTCGGCGCTGCCACCGCGCGCGTCGGTGGGCTCGCCACCGCCCGAGGGCTCGCTAGCGTCGAGCCCACAATCGTCGCGCAACAACCGCCGACATGCAAGAATCCGTAGACCAAGACGCCCTCCCGCCTGCGTGGCGGTCGGCAGACAACGGCGGCGCCGCGGGCCGTCGCCGCGGCCGCGTCTTCGCGCTCGCGGCCTTGCTGGTCTTCGGAGCGTTGACCTGGCTGCTCGTGCCGCACGGCATCGGGCTTTCTTGGCGTGAGTGCGACACGCAGGCGATCGCGCGCAACTTCCTCATCGACGGCTTCGACCCGCTCCGTCCCCGCGTCGACTGGCGCGGCGCGACCGACGGCGCGGTCGAGTGCGAGTTCCCGCTCTACCAGATGACGATCGCTGCGGGGATGTCCGTCTTCGGGCACAGCGAGACGGTGGGCCGCCTGCTGGCGCTGCTCGCGACGCTCCTCGCCGGGTTCTCGCTGCACCGGCTGCTGGAGCTGCGCAGCGGTCCCGTCGGCGCCGTCGCCGGGCTCCTCACGTTCCTCACGTGCGGCAGCACCGTGCTGGTCGCGACCCGGGTGATGCCGGACGCGTTCAGCCTCGCGCTGACGATCGCGAGCGTGGCGACGTTCGTCCGCTACCTCGGAAGCGGCGGCCGCGCCGCGCTGTGGGCGAGCATGGCGCTGCTGGCGTTCGGCGGGCTGCAGAAGCCGCTCGCGCTGCAGGCCGGCTGGATCCTGTTCGGCTGGACGTGCCTGCTCGCGCCGCGGCGCCTGCGCGACCCGCAGCTGTGGTGCGGCTTCGTCGCGGTCGTCGGCGCGGTCGCAGCGTGGCTGTGGCACGGCCACCAGCTCCACCAGGAGACCGGGCTGACGTTCGGCGTGCTCAGCGAGGGGGACTCCAAGTTCCCGGCGCTCGCGCACCTGCTCGATCCCAAGATCCACGCGCAGCTCGCGTGGACGACCGCGCAGCACGGCGCCTCGGCCTTGGGCATCCTGGTGGGCCTCGCGCTGCTGCTGCGGCGCCGCCTGGACGCGACCGACGCGGTCGTGCTGGCGTCGGTCGTCGCCGGCCTCTACGTGTCGCTCCGCTACAGCTACCACCACCGGATGGGGCCCCACTACCACATGTTCGCAGCGGTCTGCGGCGCCTGGCTGGTGGCGAGGTTCGCCGGCGGCGGCGCGCCGCGCTGGGCGTGGCCCCTGCTGCTGGCGGGCGTCGTGGCGCAGGGCGCCTGGCGCCTCTCGGTGGAGGCGCACGAGCGCCACGGGATGACCGTCAACCCGATGCTCGATGTCACCGCGTCGATCCGCGAGCTCAGCCAGCGGGGCGAGCGGATCGTCGTGCGCAGCGAGAAGCCGCGCGTCGACGAGCTGTGGCAGCGGCGCAACAACTTCGAGGACCCGCGCATCCTCTACCAGACGGGGCTCCACGGGTGGGTCTTGCCCTCGGACGGCTTCGACGTCCCCGCGCTGGAGCGCCTGCGTGAGCAGGGCGCGACCCTCGTCTTCGACTGGGCCGGCGATTCGCCGTCCGCAGCTCGGGAGTGGCTCGAGGCCAACGCGAAGGTGATCCTCGACGAGCCGCGCGCGCGGCTCTACCGGCTCCTCGTCGAGGAGTGACGCCGGGCGGCGCCGCTGGGCCTCACGGCGCCTCCGACAGACTGGACACGCGGCGCACGATCTCGGCGATGCGCGCGCGGCACTCCGCGGCGTCACCGTCGGGCGACGGGACGTGGAAGCGGTGCACCTTGGAGAAGCCGAACGCCGCCGTGACGTCGGTCCAGCGCCGCAGCTCGGCTTCGACCGCGCGCGTCAGCTCCGCGTCGTCCCGGGACTGCGCGCGGAGCGCCTCGGCGCGGACCAGCGTGCGCCCGGGCATCGCGCGCCGATCGAAGACCTCGGTGCAGAAGATCAGCTCCGCGACGTCGGTCGCGAGCGACGGATGCGGGAGCACGCCGTAGCCGGAGAGCTCCGGCGCCTGGGCCGCGACGCCGCCGAACCAGACGAACGCGCGCTCGTCGAGGCCGATCCGCGCGGCGACCTGCGGCAGCTCGGGCTCGAACGGCGCGAGCGCGCGCGCAGCGGCGCGATCTGGCGTCGCCAACACGACCTCGAGGGCGACCAGCTGCGTCGGCGCTTCGCCGCCGAGCCACACGTCGAGCGCGCCGTCGTCCCGCGGCGCGACGGAGGTGACCGCGCGCCCCAGCCGCAGCACCTCGCCGAGCTGTCGGCGGTAGGCCTGCACGAGGTCTTCGCAGCCGCTCGGGAACGAGAGCGGCTCGGGCTCGACCCGCAGCGGACGCCGCTCTTCCCCGTCGAACAGCCAGCCGGTGCGAGCCGCCGCACGCGCAGAGACCACCCTCGGCGGCGCCGCCAGCGGCGCCAGCAGCGCGTCGAGGTCCTCGCGCGTGAACGCGAACGGCCCAAGCTCGCAGACGAAGCCGTTGCTGCGCTGGCTGCGCACGTCGTCGCCAGGGTGAGGAGCGGCCTCGACGCACAGCACCGTCGCGCCGGGTCGCTCGGCGGCCGCGCTCAGCGCGGCCCGCATGCCTCGCAGGCCGCCGCCCACGACCACGACGTCGAAGCGATTCATCGAGACGAGCAAACCGCGCGAGCCGCGCAATTGCGACCGCGGCCCGCCTTGCGCAGGCTGCGCGAGCGTGGATGCTGTGCGTCGCCCCATGACCGAGCACCAGGCCCGAACGACCTGCAACCGCGACTGCCCGGACGCCTGCGGCGTCGTCGCGACCGTGTCCGACGGCGTGGTGACCAAGCTCGCCGGTGACCCGGATCACCCGGTGACCCGCGGCTTCCTGTGCTTTCGAACCAGCCGCTACCCGGAGCTCGCGGCCTCCGAAGCGCGGCTGCGACAGCCGCTGATCCGTCGCGACGGCCGGCTCGAGCCCGCGTCGTGGGACGAAGCGATGGCGCTGGTGGCGACCAAGCTGCGGCAGGTGCTCGACGAGTCGGGTCCGGCCGCGATCTTCCACTACCGCTCGGGCGGCTCGCTCGGGATCCTCAAGCACCTCACCGACCTGTTCTTCGACCAGCTCGGTCCGTGCGCCGCCAAGGTCGGCGACGTCTGCTCGGGCGCGGGGGAGGCCGCCCAGCTGCACGACCTCGGCGTCAGCGACAGCAACGACCTGTTCGACCTGCTGAACAGCGCCCACGTCGTGCTCTGGGGCAAGAACCCCAAAGCCAGCAACGTGCACCTCGTGCCGGTCCTGCAAGACGCCCGGGCGCGCGGCGCGGAGGTCGTCTCCATCGACCCGATCCACCACCGGTCCCACGCGCTCGCGGACGTCGTGCTGCAGCCGACGCCCGGCAAGGACTTCGAGCTGGCGATGGGGGTCGCGCGCAGCCTGTTCGACGCGGGCGCGGTCGCCGCCGATGCCGCCGAATTCTGTGACCACCTCGACGAGTTCCGCGCGCTTGCCGAGACGCGCACCGTCGCGCAGTGGGCGCAGCGCTGCGGCCTCGAGGAGGCGGTGGTGCGAGACCTCGGCCGCCGCTTCGCCGACGGCCCCACGGCGATCTTGGTCGGCTGGGGCATGCAGCGCCGGCAGCGCGGCGGCGCCACCGTGCGCGCGCTGGACGCGCTCGCGGCGATCAGCGGTAACCTGTTCCGAGCCGGCGGCGGAGTGTCGTTCTACTTCTCGCGGCGAAAGGCCTTCTCTGCGTTCGGCCCCAAGGTGCAACACCCGCGCACGATCCGGGAGCCAGTCCTCGGCGCGGACATGATGGCGGCGAGCGACCCGCCGGTGCGCGTCGCGTGGGTGACCGCGGGCAACCCGGTCTCGATGCTCCCCGCGGCGGCGCAGGTCGCTGAGGCCTTCGAGCGGACCGAGTTCGTCGTGGTCGCGGACTGCTTGCTGACCGACACGGCGCGGCGCGCGGACGTCGTGCTGCCGGTCCCGACCTTGCTCGAGGACAGCGACCTCTTGGGCTCGTACGGACACCACTGGATCGCCGAGTCGCGGCCGGTCGTCGAGCCGCCGGCGGGCGTGCGCCACGAGGTCCGGATGTTTCAGGAGCTCGCGCGTCGCGTCGGCCTCGAGAGCTATCCCCAGGAGAGCGTCGACCAGCTCAAGCGGCAGGCGCTCTCGCTGGTCGAGGGGCAGGGCTTGGGCCTCGACGACCTGCGCCGGGACGGCGCGGCGCGCAGCCCGATGTCCGGGCCGCTGCTGTTCCCCGACCGTCGGGTCAAGACCGCCAACGGCCGCGTCCAGCTGATCGACCGCGAGCCCGATCCCGTCGAGGTCCCCGAGCCCGCGCCGGTCGAGGCCGGCAGCGGTCCGCTCTGGCTGTTCTCGAACTCGACCGAGAAGAGCCAGGCGTCGCAGTGGGCCGGCAAGGGGCTCGGGGAGCGCGTCTGGGTGGCTGTGCATCCGGACGCCGTGCCCGGGATGCGAGCAGGGGAGGTGGTCCGCGTCTTCAGCGCGTTCGGCGAGGTCGTCGCGGACCTGCGGCTGGACCCGCTGCAGCGCAGCGACGTCGCGATCATGCCCAAGGGCGGCCACTTCGACCGCGGCCAGAGCGCCAACGCGCTGATCGAGGCGCGGCCGACCGACCTGGGCCTGGGCGCTGCCTACCTGGACTGCTTCGTGCGGATCGCGCCGACGCGCTGATTCGGTCCCCCGCGGAAGGTCTCGCGGTGGATCACGAGGTGGGGGTCGCGCTTGTCGCGGCGCTGCACCCGCCGGGCGAACTCGTCGGCGACGTCCTGCGCGACCTCGAACGTCGACGACGTGGTGCTCATCGAGATCGAGCCGACCTGCCGGTTGTCGACGGCGCCGCGGCGGCAGACGTGCGCCAGGATCCGCCGCGGGTTGGCGCCGCCGCGCGCGCCCCAGTTGATGCGGAAGCGCACGAACCCGCGCTCGGGCCGCTTGGCGGGCTCCTGGGCCTCGGACTGCCAGGACGGCTTGCTGCCCGGCTCGCCCCGGCGGTCCCGGCCGAGGCGTTGGCTGTCGGAGCTCGGCGCCGGCGGCTGCGGCGGCAGCAGCTCGAACGGCGCCCGCTGCGCCGTGATCGACTTGCCGAGCAGCATCGCGACGACCTCGACGGGGTCGCGCTCCTGCAGCAGGTTGGCGGCGCTCGCGCGCTTCTCAGGCGTCGCCGCGACGCCCGCGGTCAGCGTCGCCCTCGCGGCTTCTTCGGCGCGCTCGAGCTGCTTGGTCACGATGGTCTGGGCCGACGGCGGCCACGTCCAGCGCGGTTCGATCCCGATGTGGTCGAACATCCGGTGGCTGCGCCCGGCGCGCATCTTCGGGACCAGCAGCACGCTGCGACCTTTCTGGCCCGCGCGCCCGGTGCGTCCGCTGCGGTGCACGTAGGTCGCTGCGTCGATCGGCAGGTCCACGTGGATGACCATCGTGACCGACGGCACGTCGATGCCGCGGGCTGCGACGTCGGTCGCGACGAGCACCTTGATGCTGCCGTTGCGGAACGCGTTGAGCGTGCGCGTCCGCTGCGTCTGCGCGAGGTCGCCGTTGAGCGGCAGGGCGCCGAAGCCGTCGGCTGCGAGCTTGTCGGCCATGCGGGCGGTCTCCTCGCGGGTCCGCACGAACACCAGCGTGCGCTCTTCGCCCGCGAGCAACAGCAGGTTGACGGTGGCCTGGTAGTGCTCCCGAGGGCCGATCCGGCACGCGACGTGCTCGATGTCGGCGTGCTGCTCGCCCGCGGCGGTGCCCTCGATGCGGAGCGCGCCGTCCTCCTGGCGGATACCACTCATCTCTTCGATGCCCCCCAGCGCCACCAGGTGACCCGGTGTGAAGAGCCGGTGTTTCATGTTCGGAATCAGGTCCGTACCGCCGGCCACCGGCATCACGTCGCCGGCGTGCTCGCCGAGGAGGCCCACGGCCTCCGCCACGGTGCCGGGTCGGTG
>CAZTQF010000134.1:0-6928 GCA_964615255.1 uncultured candidatus Brocadiaceae bacterium
CGGATCGTCGTGCCGCGCGAGCTGTCGGTCGCCGAGATAAGTCGCTTCGCCGCAGCAACGGACGCCGAGCTGGAGGTCTTCGTGCACGGCGCGCTGTGCGTCTCCTGGAGCGGTCAGTGCCTGACCAGCGAGGCCTGGGGCGGTCGCTCCGCGAACCGCGGGCAGTGCGCGCAGTCCTGTCGGATGCCCTACGAGCTCGTCGTCGACGGTGAGCTGCGGCCGCTCGGAGACGTCCGCTACCTGCTGAGCCCCAAGGACCTCGCGGGCGCGCGCGCCGTGCCCGAGCTGCTCGACGTGGGGGTGCACGGCCTCAAGATCGAGGGGCGGCAGAAGGGTCCGCAGTACGTCGCCACCGCGACCGGCGGCTACCGGCGGTGGGTCGACGGGCTGGCCGACGGCCAGGACCGCGGCGCGGTCGAGCGTCAGCTCGCCGACGACCTGCTGCAGATGTCGCTGAGCTACAGCCGCGGCTTCTCGGACGGGTTCTTCGGCGGGAGCGACCACCAGACCCTGGTCGAAGGCCGCTTCCCCAAGCACCGCGGCGTCTACGTCGGCACGGTTGTCCGCCTCGACGACGAGCGCGTGGTTGTGCGCGCCGACGACCGTGAGGGCCGCCCCTGGACCGGGGCGCTGGGCCTGCGCCGGCGCCCCGAGGGGCCTACGGGCGACCGCAGCGACCCGCTGGACGGAGTCGGGGACGCCGCGCCGCTCGACCTCCGGGCGGGCATGGGGGTGGTCTTCGACCAGGGAGATCCCGAGGACCGGCGCGAGCCCGGGGGACCGGTGTTCTCGGTGGAGCGCCGCGGCGACGAGCTTTGGCTCGGCTTCGGCAGGCCGGGCCCCGATCTCGCGCGCGTGAAGGTGGGCGACCGGGTGTTCGCGAGCAGCGACCCCACGATCGGCAGCGGCGTGGCGAAGCTCGCGCGCGAGGACGCGCCCGAGCCCGAGGGCCGCGTGCTCGTCGACGTGCGCCTCGAAGGCCGCGCGGGCGCGCCCCTGAAGGTCGTCGCCGAGGCCGGCGGACACGTCGCCCGGGTGCAGACCGAGCGCGCGCTCGCTCCGGCTCGCGGCGCCGGGCTCGACGAGGCGCTGGTCCGCGCGAAGCTGGGCGCGTTCGGCGGCACGCCGTTCCGGCTCGGGAAGCTCGAGCTCGACGCGGCGTGCGTGGGCCTGCACGTCCCGCCGGGAGCGCTCAAGCAGCTGCGCCGGGACCTGGTCGCGGCGCTGCTGCCGCAGATCGAACGCGGGTCGACCCGTCACGTCGACCCAGCGCCTGCCTACGCCCGCGCGCTCGCGGCGGCGCCGCCGGTCGAGGCCCTGTCGGGCGCACCCGCCGTCGTGCCGCTGGTCCGCAGCGACGCGCAGCTCACCGCCGTGATCGAGCTGGGGGCCGAAGAGGTCGAGCTCGACTGGATGGACTTCGTCGGGCTGGGCAAGGCGTTCGAGCGCGCGCGCAGCGCCGGGCTCCGGGTGACGGTCGCGACGACGCGGGTGGGCAAGCCCGGCGAGGACGCGCTGGTCGAGCGGGTGCTGCGGCTGGAGCCGGACGGGGTGCTGGTCCGCCACTTCGGCGCGATGATGCGCTGCCTGCGACGTCGGGACGAGCAGGGCGCGGCGTTCGCGGTGCACGGCGACTTCTCGCTCAACGCGGCCAACTCGCTGACCGTCCGTCACCTCCTGGGGATGGGGCTCGAGACGGTCACGGCGTCGTTCGACCTGGACGAGGCCCAGCTGCTCGCCATGCTCCAGAACGTCGAGGCGAGCCGCGTCGCGGTCGTCGCGCACCACCGGATCCCGACGTTCCACACCGAGCACTGCGTCTACTCGCACCTGCTCAGCAACGGCCGCGACTTTCGGTCGTGCGGGCGCCCGTGCGAGGCGCACGAGGTCTCCCTGCGCGATCACACGGGCCGCGAACACCCGGTGATCGTCGACGTCGGCTGCCGCAACACGGTCTTCCACCACGCGCCGCAGCAGAGCGGTCAGTGGACGCGCGCGCTGCTGCAGCGAGGCGTGGCCCGCTTCCGGGTCGAGTTCGTCCGCGAGGGCGCCGAGCAGGTGCGGGAGGTCCTCACCGCGTGGCGGGCGCACCTGGACGGGCGCTCGGACGCTTCGGAGCTGGCGGCTCGCACGGGCGCGGCCGGGCAGGTGGGCGTCGCGCAGGGCGGCATGAAGCTGCTCGCCGAGTGACCCGCGGATCAGGCGGGCAGCACCCGCAGCAGCCGCCGCAGGAACAGACAGTAGCTGGCGCCGAACGCGCAGGCGACGTGCCAGAGGGTCCGCAGCCCCCAGGACACCTCGGTCGGGAAGTAGCGCGGCGCGACCCACTCCAACGCGCCGCCGGCGACGGCTGCGGCAGCGCCGACGATGGTCGCGACGAGCGCGGCGAGCGGCACGGCGCGCGCGCCGCTCGGCATGGGGGGCAGCGGTCGCTGCCGGCGCATCCGGACCCCGATGACCTGCATGGCGAACGCGAACGCCACCAGCAAGAGCCACTGCAGCGGCTCCAGCTCGTAGGCGCGGAACCGCGCGACGCCCGCGACCCAGATGATGGCGATCGCCAGCGGGACGAGACCGAGCAGGCGGTCGAGCGGCTTGGAGAGGCCCACGTCGGGCTTCGCGGCGGGCGGGGGCACGGGCTCAGAGGGTGATGACCTTCGCGGCCCTGCCGAGCTCCTGGACGATGGTGTCCATGTCGGAGACCTCGCCGACCTGCGGGCTGACGTCGTAGTGCGCGAGGCACGTGCCGCAGGGCACGATGTCCACGCCGCGCTCTTCGAGCATCAAGAGCTCGGCCAGCACCGGCGAGTCGGCCGCCACCAGCCGGACGCCGCTGTTGAAGAACACGATCGCGGTGAAGTCCTTCAGCGCGATCGACTTCTTCAGGAAGGTGCCGAGGACCTTCTGGCCGAGCGCGCGGTCCCCGTGGCCCATCTGGTCCTTGTTCAAGACGACGATCGTGTCCATGGCCGTGATCGTGCACCGGTCGCCGACCGGTGAAAGTCTTTTATGGCCCGCAGCGGTGCCGTAGCGTGCGCGGCCCGATGAAAGTCCTCGTTGTCGGTTCTGGCGGCCGGGAGCACGCCCTCGCCTGGAAGATCCAGCAGTCGCCGCTCGTCGACCGCGTCTACGCGGCGCCGGGGAACCCCGGGACGGCCGAGGTCGCGGAGAACGTCGCGATCTCCGCGGACGACCTCCAAGGGCTGGTCCAGTTCGCCGTCGACGAGTCGATCGACCTGACCGTGGTCGGCCCCGAGGCGCCGCTCTGCGCTGGGATCGTCGATCTGTTCCGCGAGCGCGGCAAGCTCTGCTTCGGCCCGGACAAGGCCGCGGCCGAGCTCGAGGGCAGCAAGGCCTTCGCGCGCAAGATCTGCACCGACCACCGCATCCCCGGGCCGCAGTGGTGGGCCTACGAGAGCGCTGCGACGGCGCGCGCGTTCCTCGAGTCGCGCACCGACGGCCCGATCGTCGTGAAGGCCTCGGGCCTCGCGGCGGGCAAGGGCGTCGCGGTCTGCAAGAACAACGCCGAGGCGCGCGTCGCGGTCGCCGAGTGCTTCGACGGCCGCTTCGGCGCGGCCGGTGAGGTGGTCTTGTTCGAGGAGTGCCTCACGGGGCCGGAGGTCTCGCTGATCACGATCACCGACGGCGAGACGATCGTGCCGCTCGAGCCTGCTCGCGACCACAAGCCCGTCGGTGAAGGCGACGAAGGCCCGAACACCGGCGGGATGGGCGTCGTGACCCCGGTTTCGATGCCTTCCCGGACCGCCTCGCAGGTCGAGTCCCAGATCGTGTTCCCGACCGTGCACGCGATGAACCGCGAAGGCCGTCGCTACCGCGGCTTCCTCTACGCCGGGCTCATGCTGACGACCAACGGCCCCCGCGTGCTCGAGTACAACTGCCGCATGGGGGACCCCGAGACCCAGCCGCTGCTGATGCGCCTCAAGAGCGACATCGTGCCGCTGCTGCTGGCGACGGCCGAGGGCAAGCTCGACACCGTCGATGCGCCGGTGTGGGATCCGCGGGTGGCCGTGTGCGTCGTGGCGTGCAGCGGCGGCTACCCCGGCGACTACCGCAAGGGCGTGCCGATCTTCGGCCTGGAGAGCCTCGACCTCGGTGAGGACCTGCAGGTGTTCCACGCCGGCACCCGGCGCTCGGCCCAGGGCGACCTGCAGACGGCCGGCGGCCGCGTGCTGGCCGTGACCGCGCTGGGAGACGACGCCGAGCAGGCGCGGGCCCGGGCCTACGGCGCGCTCTCGAAGATCGAGTTCGACGGGATGCACTACCGCGCGGACATCGGCGCGGCTCGCGCGCGGACCTGATGGCAGCGGCCGGCGCGTGAGTCCGGCTCCCCGTGTCGGTATCCTGCCCCGAGGCGTGGAGCACGACCAGGAACAGAGCATCGTCGAGGAGTACCTGCGCAGCAGCGGGTTCCGGTGGACGTCGCAGCGCGCCCTGATCGTGCGCTCGGCGCTCGAGACCCACGAGCATTTCACCGCCGAAGAGCTGCTCGACCGGTGCCGCCGCGTCGACCCGAAGATCTCGCGCGCGACGGTCTACCGGACGCTCTCGGTGCTCGAGCAAGCCGGCTTCGTCGAAGGTCTCGAGACCGGCGACGGCGGGCGCAAGTTCGAGCACGTGGTGGGACACGAGCACCACGACCACATGGTCTGCCTCTCCTGCGACAAGATCCTCGAGTTCCGCGACGACGAGCTCGAGCGTCGTCAGGAGCTCGCCGCCCAGCGCGCGGGCTTCTCGATCCAGCGACACAGCCTGCGTATCTACGGGCACTGCAAGGAGTGCCGGCAGGCGCCGGAGCGCACGTGAGCGAGCGGACGGAGCGCGTGCTGGTGGTCGACGACGAGCGCGACCTCGCCGAGTCGTGCGCGTTCTTCCTGGAGCGCGCGGGCTACCTGGCCGAGTGCGCCGACTCGGCGACGGCGGCGCTCGCGCTGCTCGACGAGCGCGACTTCGACGTGGTCGTCAGCGACGTGCGCATGCCGCGCATGAATGGCATGCAGCTGCTCGCCGCGCTCCGCGCGCGCGACCCGGACGTCGAGGTGCTGCTGCTGACGGGCTACCCCGACCTGCAGATGGCCGTCAGCGCGATCAAGCAGGGCGCCTTCGACTACCTCGCCAAGCCCTACGCCGAGCAGGACCTGCTCGAGCGGGTCGGCAAGGCGATGGCGCAGCGGCGCGTCAAGGCGCGCAACGAGGGCTTCCGCGAGCGGATGCGCTCGGGGCGCGCGGGCCGGCAGCTGCTGCACGCGTCTGCGGCGTTCGGCGACGCCGTCGAGATGCTGGAGCGGGCGGCGCGCACGGAGGCGTCGGTGCTGCTGATCGGCGAGAGCGGCACCGGCAAGGAGCTGCTCGCGCACCACCTGCACGACACCAGCGCGCGCGCCGACAAGCCGTTCGTGCCCGTCGACTGCGCGGCGATCCCGGCGGACTTGTTCGAGAGCGAGCTCTTCGGCCACGTCCGGGGGGCCTTCACCGGCGCGACGGCGGAGAAGCTCGGCCTGTTCCAGGTCGCGGACGGGGGCACGCTGTTCCTCGACGAGCTCGGTGAGCTGCCGCTGGAGTTCCAGTCGAAGCTGCTCCGCGCGATCCAGGAGCGCAGCGTCCGTCCGGTCGGCGGCAGCGCGCAGAAGGACATCGACGTCCGCATCGTCGCGGCGACGAACCGCGACCTGCAGCAGGAGGTCGCGCAGGGCCGGTTCCGAGCGGACCTGTTCTACCGGCTGGACGTGGTCCGCATCGACGTGCCGCCGCTCCGCGAGCGGCAGGGCGACGTCGACGTGCTGGTCGCGCACTTCCTGGCGCGGTTCGGCGCGGGCGTCGGGATCTCGCAGCTCGCGCCTGCGGCGGCCGAGCGCATGCGCGCCTACCACTGGCCCGGCAACGTGCGCCAGCTGATGAATGCCGTCGAGCGGGCGTGCGCGCTCGGCCACGCGCCGGCGCTGACGCTCGACGACCTGCCGCCCGAGCTCCGCGCGGACGCCCCGGTCGCGGCGCGCGCGGTCGGCGCCGACGCCGGCGGCGGGACGTTCCAGGAGATGAAGGCCCGGCGCATCGCGGCGATGGAGAAGACCTACGTCGAGGAGCTGCTGACCAAGCACGCCGGCAACGTCACCCACTGCAGCGAGGAGGCGGGCATGGCGCGCAGCGCGTTCCAGAAGCTGATGCAGAAGCACGGCGTGAGGTCCGCGGACTTCCGCGCCTAGGCGCGCCGGCTATCCCTCCGCGGCCGCGACCTTCACCATCTCGCGGAAGACGACCATGCCGTCGCCGTCCTCGGGCAGCGCGCCGTCCTGCAGCTGCGTGCGCCGCCAGTCCGGCATGTGCGTCGGCAGGTAGCTGCGGTCCGGGTGGGGCATGACGCCGAGCACGCGGCCGTTGTGGTTGGTGAGCCCCGCGATCCCGAGCGGCGCGCCGTTGGGGTTGGCCGGGTAGCGCTCGGTCGGCGCGCCGGTCTCGTCGACATACTGCACCGCCGCGAAGCCGTCGTCGAGCAGCCGCTGCAGCGCGGCTGGGTCCCGGGCCATCAGGCGGCCCTCGCCGTGCGCCGCGGGCCAGCGCACCGTCAGCCCCTCGGGGAGGAACACGCATCGAGACGCCCGGGTCCGCAGCGTGACCCAGCGGCATTCGTAGTGGTTGCTGAGGTTGTGGGTCAGCGTGACGGACTCCTCGAGGCGGTCGTCGACGCACGGCAGCAGCCCCAGGCGGACGAGCACCTGGAACCCGTTGCAGATCCCGAACGCGAGGCCGCCGCGGTCGACGAACTGCAGGACGCGGTCGCCGAGCCGGGCCTTCATCTCCTGCGCGTCGTCAGAAGGGCTCACCCCGGGGCAACGGGCTGCCTCGAGCCTTCGATAGGGTGGGGGAACTACCTCGGGGAGAGACCGATCTTTGACCAGATGGAGATATGGCG
>CAZTQF010000135.1:0-6926 GCA_964615255.1 uncultured candidatus Brocadiaceae bacterium
AGGAGCGCGACAAGATGGTGACCGAGTTCCAGGAGGCGCTCCCCGACGGCCCGAAGCTGTTCGTGCTGTCGCTCAAGGCGGGCGGCACCGGCCTGAACCTGACCGCGGCCAACCGCGTGTTCCACTACGACCGCTGGTGGAACCCGGCCGTCGAGGACCAGGCGACCGACCGAGCCTTCCGCATCGGCCAGCAGCGCAACGTGTTCGTGCACAAGTTCGTCTGCAGCGGCACGCTCGAGGAGCGCATCCAGCAGATGCTCGACCGCAAGCGCGAGGTCGCCGACGGGCTGCTCGCGGCGGGCGAGAACTGGATCACCGAGCTGAGCAACGACGACCTCAAGCGGCTGCTCACCCTCGACCGCAAGGAGGCGATGGCGTGAGCCGCACCAGCGAACGCAAGGCCGTGTCGCTCGGCGAGCGGTGGCGGCGCGAGGCGACCCGCGACATCGACGACCAGCGGCTGGCCGCGGCGCTGGAGGCGCTGCCGAGCATCCGCAAGCCGATGGTCCGCATCCGCGCCGGCGGCATCAACGCCGAGATGGAGGGCGCGATGGGCTCCATCCACGAAGTCAGCCTGCAGATCCGCACGCTGCCGATGAAGGACTGGCCGACGCTGATCCGCGTCCTGCGGCGCAGCAAGTCGATCATCGAGGCGCTCAGCCAGGCCCGCGTGCCGCGCTCGTTCGACCGACTGGTCGCGCGGATCATCGGCGAGCCGCTGTTCCCCGACGCGCGCAGCGTGACCTACGGCTGCTCCTGCGACCTGCAGGAGGAACCGTGCCGCCACGTGCTCGCGCTGCACGAGCTGTTCGCGCGACGCCTGGACGAGAAGCCGTGGGAGCTGCTGATGCTGCGCGGCGTCGACCTCCACGACACCCTGACCAAGGTCAACCAGACCGAGCCGGACGCCGACCTGCCTGCGCTCGCCTACGGCGTGCCCGAGGAGCCGGTCCTCTATCCCGACGCCGAGGACGCCGACCTCGACCAGAGCCTCGGCACGCCGGCGCTGCGGTGGCTGGTGGGGGACGTGTCGCCGCGCGCGGTCGACGCGGTGCTCCAGGCCCTCCAGGCGCTCGGTGACGCGCCGCCCGCGGAAACAGCGCAGGGCTCCGACGACGCGGCCAGCGGCAGCGGCGAGGGCTGACGCGCGCCTAGCGCGACGACGAGATCGCGCGGCCGTTGCGAGGCTGCACCGGGCGATTGTTGCCGTAGATGACGCGGCGGAACTCGGCGAGCTGCGCCGGCGCGAGCTCGATCGGCTGCCGCATCACGAACCAGCGCACGCCCTCCGTACACGGCGGGGTCGTGAATGAGCCTCGGTAGGCGTAGTAGCCGGGCGCTGCGGGCAGCAGCTCGCCGACGTGGATGAGCTCGTCCGAGCGACCCTCGGGGTGGTCGCGATCGGGCAGCGCGCGCCACATCGCGTCGAAGGCGGCGTTGTGCGCGCCGCGCTCGACGAGCACGCTGACCACCGCCACCTCGCCAGAGGCGGCCTCGTGGACGAAGTGCACCTCCATCTCGAAGGGCCGGCCGTCCACGGTGTGCTCGCTCGGCGAATGGAAGTGGAACTGCTTCAGCTCGTAGGCGTCGTCACCGACGACGAGGTGGCTCGCCCCGTCCTCGTTCTCCTGCACGCTGTGGCCGTTGTAGACCAAGCGCACCGACACTGGCCGATAGTCAAACCGCAGCGGCGCGAGATCCGCAGGCTCTGCGCCGCGAAGGTCGATCGGACTCTGCGCGCGGCCGTCGCGGGCGAGGTGGTAGCTCGGGCTGAGCGCTCCCCAGCGCGCAGGCCCATCGGCGCCGTCGTACCCCCACTCGACCGCGCGCGGTTGCTCCTCGCGGTGAAAATAGTGGTGGCGCAGAGCGCCCGGCGCACACGCAGGTGCGAGCAGCAGCGGCGCTGCGACCAGGGCGCGGCGCCACGCACAAGCGGTCACAGGTCCTTGACCTCGCGCACCATGCCCTCGAGCGCCTCCTTGGCGTCGGCGAACACCATCAGGGTGTTGTCGAGCTCGAACAGGGGGTTCTTGATCCCCGCGTAGCCCGGGCTCAGCGAGCGCTTGATGACCACGACCGTGCGCGCGTGGTCCACGTCCAGGATCGGCATGCCCGCGATCGGCCCGCTCGGGTCGCGCGCTGCGGGGTTCACGACGTCGTTGGCGCCG
Organism: uncultured candidatus Brocadiaceae bacterium; assembly: GCA_964615255.1. Classification (GTDB taxonomy): domain Bacteria; phylum Planctomycetota; class UBA1135; order UBA1135; family UBA2386. The sequence goes on from CAZTQF010000135.1 coordinate 2,169, forward strand.
ACGATGATCGCCACGTCGGTGTTCTTGAAGTCGCCGTTGATGCGCTCCATCTCCCAGAGTTGGTCGTAGGGAACGTCCGACTCGGCGAGCAGCACGTTCATGTGCCCGGGCATGCGGCCCGCGACCGGGTGGATCGCGTAGCGGACCTCGACGCCGCGGTCAGTGAGCAGGTCGGCCAGCTCGCGCACGACGTGCTGCGCCTGCGCGACCGCGAGGCCGTAGCCAGGCACGAAGATGCAGGAGGAGGCGCCGTCGAGCAGCATCGCGACCTCTTCGGCGCCGGCCGACTTGACGTTGCCGTAGTCGCGCGCGTCCTCGGCGACCTCGTCTTCGCCGCCCATGCCGCCGAGCAGCACGTTGCCGAGCGAGCGGTTCATCGCCTTGCACATGATCTGCGTCAGGATCAGGCCGGACGCGCCGACCATCGAGCCGACCACGATCAGCAGCGGGTTGAGGATCACCAGGCCCGCGAACGCGGCCGCGATGCCCGAGTAGCTGTTGAGCAGGGAGACGACCACCGGCATGTCGGCGCCGCCGATCGGCATCACCAGGAACACGCCGAGCACGGCCGCGACCACCCCGAGCAGGACCATCGCGACCGCCGGCGTCGAGTCGCCGGTGGCGGTCGCCATCCAGACGCCGATCCCGATCGCGCCGCCGCCGAGCAGCAGGTGCAGGCCGTGCCGCGCAGCGCCCGACAGCGGGTGGTTGAGCGACTTGCCCGAGAGCTTGCCGTAGGCGACGAAGCTGCCGGTGAGCGTGAGCATCCCGATCTGGACCGCGGCGATCGTCGCGACCGTGGGCAGGGCCCCGCCGTCCCAGATCGAACCTTCGCCGAGGCCCTTCAGCACCTCGGCCATCGCGACCAGCGCGGACGAGATGCCGCCGAACCCGTTCAGCGCCGCGACCAGCTCGGGCATCTGGGTGGTCGGCGTCTTCTTGGCGAGCAGCAGCCCGATGCCGCCGCCCGCGACGACGCCCGCCGCGATCGTGACCCAGTTGATGTCTTCGCGGTAGATCAGGACGGTCGTGACGACCGCGACGGCCATTCCAAGCTCCGACAGCCGGTTGCCCGACGCGCAGGTCTTGACGCTGGTCAGCCGCTTGATGCCGAAGACGAACAGGAGCGTCGCCAACAGGTAGAGGTAGTTCACGGCTACTTCCTCTCCTTCTTCTTGAACGAGCCCAGCATGCGGTCGGTCACCATGTAGCCGCCGATCACGTTGATCATCGCCAGCGTGATCGCGAGGAAGGCGACCGCCTGGTTCACGAATCCGTCGCCGCTCGACGCAATGATCGCGCCGACGATCGTGATGCCCGAGATCGCGTTGGAACCGGACATCAGCGGCGTGTGCAGCGTGGGGGGGACCTTGGTGATCAGCTCGAAGCCCAAGAGGGCCGCGATCACGAAGATGAAGATGAGGAGGAAGGTGAGGTCCACGTGTTCGCTCCGATCAGCTCTCCAGGGCCTTGGCGGTAGGTTCGTGACGGACGGCGCCGTCGTGCACGATCGACACGGCGCCGAGGATCTCGCCCTCGACGTCGAACGTCATCGCGCCTTCCTTGTCGATGAACTCGCCGAGGAACGCGAACACGTTGCGCGCGTACATCCGCGAGGCGTCGTTGGCGACCTGCGCGGGGAGGTTGGTCTCCCCGACGATCGTGACCCCGTCGACCACGACGGTCTGGCCCGACTCGCTGCCTTCGACGTTGCCGCCCTGGCCGGCGGCCATGTCGATGATCACCGAGCCCGGCGCCATCGCGCGGCGCATGTCGGCCGTGACCAGCACCGGCGCCTTCTTGCCCGGCACCAGCGCGGTCGTGATCAGCACGTCCGCGCCCGAGATGTGCTTGGTCAGGATCTCGCGCTGCTGCTTGAGGAACTCCTCGCCCGCTTCTTTGGCGTAGCCGCCCGAGGTCTCGGCGTCGGGCGGGGAGCCGGTGTCGACGAACTTGCCGCCGAGCGACTCGACCTGCTCTTTGACCGCGGGGCGGATGTCGTTGGCCTCGACGACCGCGCCGAGCTTCTTGGCGATCGAGATCGCCTGCAGGCCCGCGACGCCGGCGCCGAGCACGAGGACCTTGGCGGGCTTGATGGTGCCCGCCGCCGTCATCATCAGCGGGAACATCTGCGGCAGGTGCACGGCCGCGAGCAGCACCGCCTGGTAGCCGCCACAGCTCGCCTGCGAGCTGAGGATGTCCATCTTCTGCGCGCGCGTGATGCGCGGCATGAACTCCAGGCCGATCGCGGTGACCTTGGCGTCGCGCAGCGCGCGGATCGAGTCGAGCGCGTCGCCGGGCGTCAGCGTGCAGACGAGCAGCGAGCCCGGCTTCTGCTGCGCGCAGAGCTCGGGCGTCGGCACCTGGACACAGGTGACGATGTCGGCGTCGCCGCGCGCGCCGGCGTCGACCAGCGTCGCGCCCGCCTCCTCGTAGTCCGCGTCGGAGAAGCCGGCCGCGACGCCCGCTCCTCGCTCGACCTGAACGGAGAGGGACATCTTCTGCATGCCCTTGACGGTCTCGGGAATCGCCGCGACGCGCGCCTCGCCGGCCGCCGACTCCTTCGGCACGAAGATCACAACCATGGGTCCTTGCCTCGGTCCAAGCGTGGGGGAACGGCGTCAAGAGAAACAGAACCCCCGACGTCGCGCCACCGGGAAACAGCGCTAGTCTGGCGCGCCGTGCAGAGCTTCGTTGGAGACCTCGCGGATCGCGTCCTCGGCGGCCACGCGCCGATCGTCATCGGCCTCGACCCGCGCCCGACGGCCCTGCCCGAGCGCCTGCTGCCGGGCGCAGCGCCGGCCGCGCGCATCGTCGCGTTCTACCAGGAGACGCTCCCTGTCATCGCCCGCCACGCGCCCGCGGTGAAGCCCAACATCGCCTTCTTCGAGGCCTACGGCGCCGACGGCTTCCGCGCCTACGAGGAGGTCTGCAGGCTCGCGCACGAGCACGGTCTGCTGGTCGTGGGCGACGTCAAGCGCGGCGACATCGGCAGCACCGCCGAGGCCTACGCCGAGGGACACTTCCGGCACGCAGACTCGCTGACGCTGCACCCCTACCTCGGAGGGGACTCGGTCGCGCCCTTCCTCAAGTGGTGTCCGCGCGCAGGCGGCGGCCGCGGCGTCTTCGTCCTGGTCCGGACCAGCAACCCCGGCGCCGCCGACCTCCAGGACCTGCAGGTCGACGGGGAGCCGCTGTGCGACCGGGTCGCGCGCGCGGTCAACGCCTGGGGTGCGTCGCTGGAGCAGGAGCACGGCTACCACGCGATCGGCGCGGTCGTCGGCGCGACCTGGCCGGCCGAGCTCGAGCGCCTGCGCGGCCTGATGCCGAACTCCTGGCTCCTGATCCCGGGGGTGGGCGCGCAGGGGGGCAAGCTGGAGGACCTCGCGCCCGCGTTCGACGACCGCGGCCTAGGCGCGCTCGTCAACCAGAGCCGCGGGGTGATGCAGTGCTTCCCGCCCGCGAGCGACGACTGGCTCGACCGGATCGAACAGGCCTGCGCCGCCTTCGCGGCCGATTGCCGCGCCGTCGCGATCCCGAACAGCTGAGCCCGCAGCATGACGAGCCACGAGACTTCGACCCTCCGTCACATCTCCTTCCGCAACCTCGGGACGACCGAGGTCCACCAGCGCTTCCTGGAGAACGACCGTGACCTGCAGGGCTTCCTCGGGGTCCGCGCCGACGACGTCGCCCAGCTGCTGAAGCGCGCGCCCACGGGCGCGGGTCGGGTCGTGCCGCGCGAGGAGCTGGTCGCCTCGCTCCGCGGCTACGCCGAGCGCCACGGCGCGCCCGCCGAGGTGTTCGCCAACATCGACGCGCTGCTCGACCCCGAGACCCACGTCGTCGTGACCGGCCAGCAGCCCGGACTGCTCGGCGGCCCGCTGTACTGCCTCCACAAGGCCGCGACGGCGATCCGGCTCTGCCGGGAGATCGAGCGACAGGGCGGGCCACGCTGCGTGCCGCTGTTCTGGAACCACAGCGATGACCACGACCTGGACGAGGGCAACCGGACCTTCCTGATCAACCAGAGTCAGGAGGTCCAGCGCTTCCGCCTCGACCTGACGCTCCACAACGAGTCGCTGCGCGGCGTCCACGTCGGGCGCGAGGTCGAGCGCCTGCTCACGGAGGTCGCGCCGCTGCTCCCCGAGACGGAGTTCCACGACGCGCTGCTCGGGACGCTCACGCCGAAGCACCCCGACGACACGCTCGCCGACCTGCAGGCGCGCCTGATGTTCGAGACCTTCGGGCGGCACGGCCTGGTGATGATCGAGCCCAGGGACATGCCGGCCAGCGCCTTCGCGCCGCTGGAGAAGTGGTGGAGCCGCGCGAGCGAGATCCGAGAGCAGGTCAAGCAGACCTGTGACGACCTCCACGACCTCGGCGTCGACATCACGCTCGACCCGAGCGCGACGATGATGTTCGCGATGAACGGCGGCCGCCGGGAGCCGCTCGCCGACGGCGAGGAGTTCGGGGACCGCCGCAACCTTTCGCCGGGCGTGCTGCTCCGGCCGCTGTGGCAGGACGCCTGCCTGCCCACGGTCGGGTTCGTCGTCGGCCCCGGCGAGCTCAGCTACCTCGCCGCGGTCGCGCCGCTCTACCGGCAGCTGGGCGTGCCGCAGCCGGTGTTCGTGCCGCGCTCGTCGCTGACGCTCGTCGACCCGTCGATGCAGCGCGCGATGCAGCGCTTCTCGCTAGACCTGCCCGACCTCAATGAGACCCCGGAGCGCCTCGCCGAGCGCCTGCTCCAGGACGAAGAGG
>CAZTQF010000136.1:0-6906 GCA_964615255.1 uncultured candidatus Brocadiaceae bacterium
CCGCTACGTGATGGTCTGGCATCCACTCGACCGCGAGGAGGCAGAAGTCGTCGCGGCGCGCCTCCGCGAGCAAGGATGGCTCGCGTTCGCCAACCGGGAGCCGCCGATCGACGGGCCGGTCGAGCTGCTGCCCAAGCGGGTCGGCGAGCTGCGACCGTTCGTCGCCGTCCGAGAGCAGGACGCGGCGGAGGTCGAGGCGCTGCTGGAGCGGCACGGCGGGGCGCCGCCGAAGCCTGCCGTCGAGCCGCTGCGCGGCCCGCACCTCGGGTTCTCGACGTGGCAGTTCCGCTGGGGCCACCGCTTCGCCCGGCTGTATTTCAGGCTGGCGGCCGTCGGCATGGTGCTGGTGGTGCTCGCGCTGACCCTGCTGCGGCCGCTGTTCGGCTAGCTGCTGCGGTCGCTGTCGTGGACCTCGACGCGAGCGCGCGCCGCGGTCGCATCCAGCAGCGCGCGCGCGAGCTCGGCGGCGCGCGCCTGCGCGACCGCGACCTCTGTCGTGACGTCGGTGGCGTAGTCGCTCCGCAGCGGCTGAAGCTCGAACCTGCTCAGCACGCCCGCCACCGCGCCGGAGTCCTCGTAGGCGTGCCGGATGCGGACGGTGGCCTGCGGCACGACCTCGACGACGTCGGCGACCTCGAGCGCGGCGCGGACCGCGCCGCCGTATGCGCGCACGAGGCCGCCGGTCCCGAGCTTGGTGCCGCCGAAGTAGCGCGTCACGACCGCGAGCACGTCGGTCAGCTCGCAGCCGTCGAGCTGCTGCAGGATCGGTCTCCCGGCCGAGCCGCTCGGCTCCCCGTCGTCGCTGTAACGGAAGTCCTGATCGCCGCGCCCCAGCCGCCACGCGAACGCGTGATGGTTGGCGTCGGACATGCGGGCCCGCACGGACGCGAGCGCGGCTTCGATCGCCGGCGCGTCCTGGACCGGGAACAGGTTCGCGATGTGGCGCGATCCCTTGGTCTTTTGGGGCTCGTGCTCCACGTGCCCTGCCAGCGTGCGGTAGCTGTCCGTCATGTCGTCGTGGGGGAGGGCGGGCTCGGGGCCCGCGCTACTTCGGCGACCAGCGGACCGCGTCCCAGTCGCCGAAGCGGTCCAGGCCGGACAGGTGCGGATAGTCCGCCGGCGGCTTGCGGCGGGTCCCGCGCATCTGCGCCTGGATCGCCGCGGCCTTGTCACGGAGCGCGGCGTCGCCGTCGCGCGCCGCGGCGACGCGCGCGATCTCGACCGCGCCGATGGACCACTCGGAGTACGATGTGCCGAAGCCCCACTGCACCAAGGTCTCGTCGCGCGACCGCCACTCCCGCTCAGAGAACGGCTGGCCGTCCCGCCACCGGATGGCCATGCCGACCTCGCTGCCGCGCTCGTCCAGCAGCCAGCCGTGGCGCACGACGTTGCGCGCCAGGGCCTCGGCGAGCGTGCGCGCCCGCTGGTTCCCGGTCATGCGGTGCTGCGCGGCGAAGCCCACCGCGGCGAGCGCGTCCTGCCAGGGGTTCCAGAACGGGTGCTCGCCGCGCAGGAGCCGTCCGTCGGGGCCGCTGACGCCCATCGGCCGCACCTTGTCTGCTGCCAGCGACCGACCCGCCCACTGCTCGTAGTGCACCTGATCGGTGCGGGCGTCCATGCGCGCGCGCAGCCGCTCGTCGCCGCTGACGCACAGGTTCCAGGCCGCGGCGAGCATCGTGCGGCCGGCGCCGCGGGGCGCGCCCGTGTTCGACGTCGTACGGCGCGCGTCGAGCGTCTGGCCGGCGAGGAACAGCCGCGCCTCGTTCTCGAGCTCGCGGCGCGCCCAGTGGGCGCCGGTCATCAGCGCGTAGGCGGAGAGGTAGTTGCTCGACCAGTGCTGGCGGTCCTTGCCGGTCCAGCCGTGGGTCTCGTGCGGCGGCTCGGGGTGGGGCTTGCCCAGCCGGTCCCTGCTGACGCCGCCGTGCCAGTGCGTGCGTCCGCTCCACACCACCCAGTCGGGGTGGGCCGCCGGGTCGACGGGGGCGCCGTCTCGCTCGAAGAAGTGCACCGGACGGCACGCCTCCTGCAAGACCGACAGCTCGACCTCGAGCAGCATGCTCGGCACGCCGCTCCACGCCACCGCGGACAGCTTGCAGGTCCCGAAGTCGCCCTGATCCCCGGTCTGGCCGGCCATGCGCTGCAGGCCGTGCGCGAACACCCCGAACGGGTCGCCGCCGGGCGCTTCGCGCTGCACGAACACCTTGTGCCGCCGCGCGAAGTGGATCCGGAGCGCGTCGTCGCGCAGCCAGGTCGGCGGCTGCGGGACCACGCCGAACGGACCAAACGCCGCTGTGCCGCGCCAGCTGGTCCCGGCGAGCAGCGGCGCCACCGCGTTCGCCCGCAGCGTCTCGTCGGTGTCCTTGTCGCCGGTGAGCGGCGGCACCAGCACGCCGACGCGGCGCAACCCCTGGCCGTCGCCCAGCGGTCGGTCGCTCAGCAGCACGGTGCGGCTGCCGTAGGGCGTCGTCCGCTGCACCATGCCGAGGTAGCCGCCGTGCCGCAGGACCAGCGCCATGCCGCGGCACTCCAGCGACAGCTCCTGCACGTGCCGCTGCATGTCCTTGGAGTCGGGGTCGGAGAAGAACACGGCGACGCTGACGTCGGCGTGCTTCTGATCGCGCCACGCGGTGACGGTCAGCTCGGCGACGAGCCCGGAGTCGCCGATCCGCGCGCGGCGCAGCTCGACGCGACGGAACGCGTTGTCCTCGAGGTCGCGGACCCGCTGCGGTTCGGCCCGCGAGACCCGTCCTCGGTGCCGGACGACGACTTCGAGCTTCGCGGACGGCATGTCGATGCGCTGAGGCTTCGGCGTCGACCGGCCCGCGAGGAGCGTCAGCTGCTGCTCGCTCAGCGGCGGCACGTGGACGCGGAAGAGGCACAGCGCCTGCCGCCAGGAGCCGTCGGGCCAGCGCGCGCCGAACGGCTCCCACACGGTGGGCTCGCCCTCGACGGTGAGGGCCGGCGCGTCGAACGCGACCCCGCGCGCGAACGGCACCACGCACGCGGTCGGCTGCCGGCGCGGGTGCGGCGCGAGGTTCTGCACCACGAGGACGCGCGCGGGCGGTCTCTCCGCGGCGGCATTCTGGCCAGCGGCCGGGCCGGCGGCAGCGAGCGCGGCCCACGCGAGCCCGAGGAGTTGCCGCAGTCGCGCGCGATGCATGGGGGCTCATCATCGCGTAGCCTGCGCGCAATGCGACCCCCTGGCCTCGTCCTCACGACGATCCTCTGCTTCGTCGCGCCGGCGACGGCGCAGGACGCCGCCACGCTGACTGCGCGCGAGGCCGAGCTGGCGCGGACGGCGGCCACTGGCCTGCATCAGGCCGCGGACGGGTTCGAGGGGCAGAAGCAGCACGCCCGCGCGCTGCAGCTGCGGCGGCAGATCTGGATGGACTACGACGAGGACGACGAGCGGGCCCGCGAGCGGTCGGGCTTCGTCCGGGTCGGTCGGCTCTGGCGGGTGGACGAGGCGGCGCTCGTGCTCGACCGCGACCTCAAGCCGAACGCCGCCAAGCTGCGCCGGGTGGAGCGGACGCTCGCCAAGCTCGAAGATCAGCTGCTCGACGAGCACCGCGCGCTGGCCGAGGCCTGGGCCGCGCTCGAGCGCCCGGAGCGCGCCGCCCGGCACTGGCGGCGGGTCTTGAGCCTCGCGCCGGGTGACGCGGCGGCGTCTGGCGCGCTCTCGATCCGCGAGTTCGAGGGCTTCACCGGGACCGCGGACGAGCTCCGCATGCTGCGACGCGGCCGCGCGCTGCACCTCGCGTGCGACTGGCTCAACCGAGCCGCGTTTCCGGTCGCGGTGCTCGAGGACGAGCGCCTGCCGCTGCTGGACGCGGCGGGGGTCGAGCACGCAGGGGTGAGCTCCGAACACTTTTTGGTGTGGGGGTCGCTGCCGATCGAGACGCTCGAGCTGCTGGCGGCGGACTGCGAACGATCGCTCCTGCTCGCGCGCACGTGGTTCGGGGTGTCGACGGGGGCCGTGTTTCGCCCGCAGCGGCGCCGCGACCTCGTGTTCGTCAAAGACCAGTCAGAGTACGCGGCGACCATGGAGGTCTGCCGCGGTGCGTTCACCGAGGACCGGTTCCGGTTCCTGCGCGACCAGGTCGACATGTGCTTCCTCGAGCACGGCGGCGCGTCGCTGCGGGTCTACAAGGGTGAGCTCGGCCTCGCGGTCAACCGCGACAACGCCGTGCGCGGTGTGATGCAGGACGCGATCGGACCGACGACCGACGGGCTCTGGGAGGGCGTCGGGCACGCCGCGTGCGGGCTGCTGTTCCGGCAGACGCTGTGCTTCCTCGAAGAGCAGTTGACCGAGCGCACCTCTGCGGGGCACACGCAGCGCCGGCTGTCGCCCGACCTGGAAACCTGGATGCGGATCGCGACCGAGTCGGCCTGGTCGAAGAGCGACACGCGCAGCAGCGAGCTGGTGCTGATCCAGGCCGCGCGCTTCACCAATGAACAGCGGGTCAAGGCCTGGGCGATCGCGCACTACCTCGCGCACTGGCGCCCCGAGCTGCTGCTCGAGCTGGACGCCAGCAAGGGCAGCCTGCGTGCGGCGCCGGACGTGGAGGCAGAGTTCCTGCGCCGGACGGGCTATCCGCTGCCGAAGATCGACGCCGAGTGGCGGGCGTTCTGGGGGCGCGGCCAGGCGCTGCGCGACGCGATGCGCCGCGACCCGTTGCCCAACAAGAAGAGCAAGCAGCGCGACGCCGCCGAACGCGCGCGGTCGCTGGTCGACGCGCTGAACCGGGCGCGCGCCGCTGCGCACGTCGGGCCGGTCGGCTACTACGTCGACGCTACGCCCGACTTCCTCGCCGTTCGGCGCTACGAGAAGGCGCTCGCCAAGGCGCACAAGGAGCAGCAGAAGCGCGACCGACAGGCCAAGTCCGGCCGCAAGGTCGAGCCGGTGGTCTTCCCGCCGGTGCCTGCCGCGGTCGGCGTGACCGTACTGTGGTCGCCAGCCGAGGATCCGGAGCAAGCCGTGGCCTCGTGGCTCTCCCAGCCGGTCGCCCGCGACCTATTGATGGCGCCCGGCCGGGACCTCGTGGCGGTGCCCGCAGACGCCGGTGGCTTCCTGCTGGGGGTCTCGCTCGAAGCGGAGCAGACGCGCACCGGGCCGCCGCTGCACTGGCCGCGGGACGGTCAGCTCGACGTCCCGGGCGAGGTGGCCCTCGACGACCTGGACGCGCAGGCGCAGGCCGCGCTCACGGCGGCGGGTGTCGACGCCGGGGCGCGCGTCGGGCAACCGATCACCTTGCACTTCGCGCGCAGCGTCGACGAGCGGTTTCGCCCGTCGATCTCGTGCCGGCTCGCGCGCGAGGGCGTCCCCGTGCGGGGTGTGCTGGTCGACTGCTCGGCGCGCGCGGCCGGCTGTTTCGCGTTCGTCCCGAGAGAGCCGCTGCCCGCCGGAGAATGGCTCGAGGTCCGCTGGCAGGCGCCGACGACGCTCCTCGGCCCCGACGAGGCGATCGGCGCGGTGAAGTTTCGGGTGCGCTGAGCGCTCCGGCGGCGTCGGAATCTGCCCGACGAAGGCGCCGATGCCGCGCGGACCGAGACGCGTGAACCGCCCTTGGCTAGGCTGCGTGGACGCCGCAGCCAGGGCGGGCCCGTAGTCGACGTGCGTCCGTAGGTGAAGACGATCAAGCGCGGCTCCGGTCCAACCCGATCCATCCACCATGGCATCGCCGCAAGCTGCCGTCTTCATCGGCTCCGACACCCTGCTGATCCAGTGCTTGGAGCTGTGGCGCAGCCGCGGCCACCAGGTCGCCGCGGTGGCCACCGATACCGACAAGGTCCGCGACTACTGCGGCCAAAACGGACTGCGCTGCGTAGACGCGACGGGGGATCTAGCCGCAGAGCTCTCTGGGCAGCCGTTCGATTACCTGTTCGCGGTGACGTGGCTACAGCTCCTGGCGCCCGAGCTGCTGTCGCTCCCCGGCAAGGCCGCGATCAACTTCCACGACGGACCGCTGCCGCGCTACGCGGGCCTCAACGCGACGTGCTGGTCGCTGCTCAACGGCGAGACCGAGCACGGGGTGACGTGGCACCGGATCGAGGCGCGCGCCGACGTCGGCGACGTGCTCGTGCAGTCGAAGTTCGCGGTCGAGCCGCGGGACACGGCGTTCACGCTCAACGCGCGCTGCTTCGACCACGGTCAGCGCAGCTTCGCCCAGCTCTGCGAGCAGCTCGAGCGGGGCGAGCTCGCCGGCCTGCCTCAGGACCTCGAGCAGCGCACCTACTTCGGCCGCGCCGCGCGCCCTGCCGCGCTCGCCGTGCTCGACCCCAGCCTGCCCGCCGACGAGGGCGCGAGGCTGGTGCGCGCCTTCGACCACGGCGGCTACCCCAACCCGGTGGCCGTCGCCAAGCTCGCTACTGCGGGTGGATTCCTGGCGCCGACGACGGTCGAGCTGCTGCCAGCGAGCGGCGCTCCTCTCGGTGAGGTCGTCGCGGTCGACGCGCAGGGAGTCCAGGTCGCCTTCGCAGCCGGAGACCTCGTGCTGCAAGGCCTGCGAGATCTCGAAGGCAGGTCCTTGGACGCCGCCGCGCTGGCTGCGCTGGGGCTCAAGCAGGGCGTGACCCTGCCGGTCGCCACCCGCTCGCAGCGCTCCGAGTGGACCTCGCTCGGCGCCGCCGCTGCGCCGGGCGAGCCCGCGTGGGTGCGCGCGCTCACCGACGCCCGGCCGATGAGCGTGCCGGAAGGTCGACCGGCTGGCCCGGTCGCCCGACCCGCGTCGCTGCCCGTCGAGCTCGGCGACGTCGGGCCCCGCCGCGCGGCGGCGCTGTGCGTCGCCTTCCTGCTCCGCAACCAGGGGACGCTCGCCGCGGACGTCGGCTTCGCGTGTGGCGCGGGCGACCCGCAGACCGCTGACGCGCGCGCGCTCGCGGTGACGTTTCCGCCGGTGCAGCCGC
>CAZTQF010000137.1:0-6904 GCA_964615255.1 uncultured candidatus Brocadiaceae bacterium
TGCCTCGAGCGCGGCCTTCGCGGTCGGGTCGGAGAACACCCGGTCGGCGAGCGCCGCGCGGTCGAGTTGGCCGTCCGAGACGAACGCTTCTCCAAGCTGGGCACGGACTTGTGCCAGAACGTCCGCGTCGTTCGAGAGCGCGCGCGCGCAGGCGTCCGCGTCGATGTGGACGAGGCCGTGCGCGGCGAACGCGGCGGCGACGGTGCTCTTGCCCGAGGCGACCCCGCCCGCGAGCCCGATCACCACCGGTCGCGCGGGCGCAAACGGCGCAGGCGGCGCAGACGGCGGCAGGGCGGGATCTCGGGGCTCCGACATCGACCCGATCGTCCGCGACCCGCCGAGCTCAGACAAGTCACGGTTGGAAGCCGACTTGACCGAGCCCGCTCTCTTTCTAAGATCCCGAGCCGTGGTCGGCCGTGCCCTCGGTCCGAACGCGGCTTCGATCCACAGTCCGATCCCAGCCCTCTCTTCCCATTCGGCGTCCGCTGCGACGTCGGCCCCTCGCGTCCGCCTGTCTCCCCCGGCACGCCGACGCCCTCAACGCTCAGACCCCTTGGAGTTGGTTCAAATGCACAATCGCCAGAGCGGTGCCGCGCACGTCCCGATCATGTTCTTCATCCTGCTGCTCATGATGTTCTTCGGGGCGCTGGGCTTCGGGTGGGTGCAGCAGACGAACAACGCGGAGCTGCGCAAGGACGTCGCGCAGGCGCAAGCCGACCTGGGCACGATCCAGAGCAAGGAGGCGCTGATCCAGGACTACATCGCCGACATCGGCAAGGTCATCAACAAGCCGGGTCCCTACCTCGGCCGCGGCGGCAACGCCGAGATGTACAACGGCGCGACGATCGACTACGCCGGCCTGATGGACCCCAAGGTCATCAAGCAGGTCATGGACGACGCGGCGACCAACGCCGGCGTCTCCCAGGCGACCTCGCTCGAGGACCTGCTCGGCGCGATGATCACCCGCATCAACACCACGTCGCAGCGCGTCCGCGACATCGAGCTCGAGCGCGACAAGGCCCTCGAGGACAAGTCGACCGGCGACCAGCGCTACACGGCGCTCGAGGGGCAAGCCGCGACGGCCGCGTCGGAGAACTCAACCAACCTGGAGCAGGCCCGCTCGGACTTCCAGTCGGCGACGGACGACCGTGACAGCCGCATCGCGCAGCTGACGCAGAACCTGCGCAACAAGGACGAGCAGATGACGACGCTCCGCGAGGAGTTCACCGCCAAGGAGAAGGACCTCCTCGGCCGCATCGCGCGGCTGCAGACGCAGAACTCGGCGCTCGTCGAGCGCGAGGCGCTGCGCCAGCCGCCGAACGTGGCCGACGGCCGGGTGCTGGTCGCCAAGAACGGCATCCCGAAGGCGTTCATCAACCTCGGCCGCAAGGACCTCCTGCAGCCGGGCACCGTGTTCCGCGTCCAGAGCCCGAACGACGACAGCGTCAAGGGCTACTGCCGCGTGACGCGCGTCGAGGACGAGCGCGCCGAGGTGCGCCTGTTCGACTTCGCCGACCCCATCGGCAACTACGCCAGCGAGGGCGACCTGCTCTACAACGACCTCTACACGCCGCGGGTCACCCGCACGATGTACCTGATGGGTCGCTTCAGCGCGCCCTACGGCAAGGAGCAGCTGACCGACCTGCTGCGTCGCCTCGGCAACCGCGTGGTGACCAAGATGGGGCCCGGCGTCGACACCGTCATCCTGGGCAACAACCCGGTCAACGAAGCGGGCGACGGCTTCACCTCGGTGCAGGACAGCGAGGAGTTCAAGCTCGCCAACGAGCTGCGGGTCGAGTTCACCTACCTCAGCAAGATCGCGGATCTGGTGAAGCTCTAGGACTCTAGGGCGAACCAGACCCGGAGCAGGCGGCCGCGTGGCCGCCTGTTTTGGTTTTGGGGGCCTGCCGCGAGCGTCCTAAGCTCGGCGACTCGCCATGCCGCTCGACCAACCCGAGACCCGCGACGCCATCGACCCGCCGGAGTCGCTGCCGCGGATGACGTTCGGGGACCACCTCGACGAGCTGCGCAAGCGGGTCATCAAGGCGCTGCTCGCGGTCGCCGGCGCGATCCTGCTCGTGCTGCCGTTCAAGAACACGGTGCAGCAGATCATCGTCGGCCCCTACCGCGCGCAGTGGCAGAAAGGCTTCGAGGGCTGGGTCGCCCAGCTGCAGGAGCAGGAGGCCGCAGGGGTCATCAGCGAGGACTCCAAGGAGTTCCTGGCCTTCTGCCTCGCTCGCAAGGAGCAGATCTACGCCGGCACCTACGAGTACCCACACCTGCTGCAGAGCAAGACGGGCTACCCCGTTCCCTACAGCCTGTACGCGACCGGTGGCCTCGAGGACATCTTGTCGTTCATGTGGGCGTCGCTGATCTTCGCGTTCGTCCTCGCGAGCCCGGTCGTGATCTGGCAGATCTGGGCGTTCATCGCCGCGGGTCTCTACCAGCACGAGCGGTCGGTCTTCTACCGCTACTTCCCGTTCATGGTCCTGCTGATCGTCGCGGGCGTGTGGTTCGGCTACGCCGTGGCGCTGCCGTACAGCCTCGGCTTTCTGATCAGCATGATGGACCCGTCGCTGGTCGGGGCGATCTTCAGCGTCGGGCAGTTCTTGAACCTGCTCTTCATGACCACGGCCGCGATGGGCGTGGTGTTCCAGGTGCCGCTGGTGATGCTGGCGCTGCAGCGGGTCGGGCTCGTGCGGCACGCGACGTTCGTCAAGCACTGGCGGATGACCATCCTGATCATCTTCATCGTCTCGGCGCTGTTCAGCCCGCCCGAGCCCGTCTCGATGATCCTGATGTCCCTGCCGATGATCGTGCTCTACGGGATCGGCCTGCTCTTGACCGCGTCGGGGCGCAAGAACGAGCCGCCCGCGCCAGAGGCGGTCGCGTGATCGCGGAGGTCGTCGCGATCGGAGACGAGCTCCTGCACGGCGCGCTGCTCGACACCAACAGCAAGCACATGGCGACCGAGCTCGAGCACCTCGGCGCCGTGGTGCGGCGCTTCACCGTCGTCGGCGACGAGCCTGGAGAGCTGCGCGCGGCGCTGGAGGAGTCGTGCGCGCGGGCCGACGTGGTGCTCGCGACCGGCGGCCTGGGGCCGACGCTCGACGACCGTACGCGCGACGTCGTCGCCGACGCGCTGGGCGAGCCGCTGCGCTTCGACGAGGCCAGCTGGGGAGACATCGTCGCGTGGTTCGAGCGGCTGGGGCGCCCGTGCCCCGACAGCAACCGCCGCCAGGCCGAGCTGCCTGCCTCGGCGGAGCCGCTCCCCAACGCGGTCGGGACCGCGCCCGGCTTCGCGGTCGACCTGCGCGGCGCGCGGCTGTTCGCGATGCCGGGGGTGCCGCGCGAGATGAAGGTGATGCTGCGCGACGAGGTGCTGCCCCGGGTGCGCGCGCTGGGCGGGCTGACGCCGACGGCGCAGCACCTGATGCGCGTGCTCGGGCCGTCGGAGGCGATGCTCGGCGAGCGCATCGGCGCGCACATGCAGCCGGGCCGCAACCCGGCGGTCGGCATCACGGCGTCGGGCGGCGTCCTGACGATCCGGATCGTGGCGACCGCCGCGACGCAGGCCGAAGCGGCGGAGCTCTGTGAGCGGACCGCTGCGGAGCTGCGCCCTGGCCTCGGCGACTGGCTGTTCGCCGAAGGCGACGTCAGCCTGCCGCAGCTGGTCCTCGATCGCCTCCGATCCCAGGGGCTCCGCGTCGCGTTCGCCGAGTCGTGCACCGGCGGGCTGTGCGCCGCCCGCCTGACCGACTGCGCCGGCTCGTCGGCGGTCGTCCAGGGGGGTGTCGTGGCCTACAGCAACGAGGCCAAGCAGGAGCTGCTCGGCGTGGACCCAGCGCTGATCGCCGCGCGCGGCGCGGTCAGCGAGCCCGTCGCGTTGGCGATGGCAGAAGGTGCCCGGCGCCGCTTCGGGGCCGACTGCGCGCTGTCGACGACGGGGATCGCCGGGCCGACGGGCGGCAGCGAGGCGAAGCCGGTCGGGACGGTCTGCCTGGGCTACGCCGACGCGGCCGGGTCGCGCGCGTGGACCGTGCAGATCCCGGACCTCGGGCGGTCGTTCGTGCGCGACCGCGCCGTCTTCGAGGTCTGGCGCGCGCTGCTCGGCTGAGTCCGGCCTTTCTTGCGCGTATGATGACGCCGCGGAGCGCCGTCGCGCTCCGCTCCGATCCCGTGAAGACCTGCCTTGCGTGCGAAGGGGTGACCGATACCCAAGCGCAGCGGTGCGGCAACTGCAGCGCGCTGCTGCTGCCGACCGACGCGCTGCACTTTCCCGCGCGCCGCGGTGAGGTCGACGCGGGCAACCCGCTCCTCGGCGCCGTCATCGACGGCAAGTACCGTCTGCAGTCGGTGCTGGGCCGCGGCGGGCTCGGGACGGTGTTCCGCGCCCAGCACGTCGGCTCGCTCGTGACGGTCGCGCTCAAGCTCCTCCATCCCCGCTTCGCGCAGCGCCCCGAGTATCGGCGCGCGCTGCTGCCCGAAGCGCGGCGGGCGGCGACCGTCGTGCACGAGCACTGCGCGCGCCTCCTCGACGTCGGGGAAGGCAACGAGGGGATCCACTACCTCGCCATGGAGCTGGTGGACGGGCAGACGCTCGAGGAGGTCCTGCGCGACGGCCCGCTGCAGCCCGCGCACGCGCTCGAGGTCCTCACCCAGGTCGCGGCGGCGCTCGCGGCGGTGCACGAGGTCGGCCTGGTCCACTGCGACCTCTCGCCGCGCAACGTGATGGTCGCCGCGCGCGGCGGGCGGCTGGAGGCCAAGGTGCTCGACTTCGGCATCGCGCGGAGCGTCGACCTCGCGGACCGCGGCAAGCAGAAGGGAGAGCTGCGCGGCTTCGCGAACCCCGCCTTCTCCGCGCCCGAGCTGCTGGCGGGCGACGACGTCGACGCGCGCGCCGACATCTACTCGCTGGGGACGCTAGCGTGGCTCTTGTTGACGGGCACGATGCCGGTCGAGGACAGCGATCGGGACCGCGCGATCGAGGCCGTCCGCGCGGGGCGTTTGCTGCCGTGGCCCGGTGCGCCTGGCGTGCCGCGTCCGCTGGTCCGCCTCGTGCGCCGGTGCCTGTCGCTCGACCGGGACCAGCGACCTGCTTCGATTCGTGACGTGCACCAGCGGCTGGAGGCCCTGCGGTCCCGGCGCGGGCGCAAGCTGGGGCGCGCGGCGATGTTCACCGGCTTCGCGGCGGCGGCGCTCGCCCTGGTCGCCAGCGGCGTAGGCCGCGCGATGTTCCTCCGTCCCAAGACCGGCTCGGCGCTGCTGATCGCCGAGGGGCCGCTGGCTCGCGACGCCGCGGTCCAGCACCTGCGGCGCGAGCAGCTCTCGTCGGTCGAGTTCGACTGGGGGGGGATCCAGCCGACGCGGCTGGTCGCCGAACTCGCGCGCGCCGGCAAGTCGCTCGCGCGCGTGCCGCTCCGACCCGAGGTCGACCGCGTCGCGGGCACGCTGGTCCTCGCGGAGCGCCAACCTTCTTGGCGCGGGCTGCTGCAGCAGCTGGCGCGCGCGAGCGCGGCCGGCTCCGTCGACCTTGCCTTCTTGGTGCCGGGCGCCGCGGCGCTCGGGGCGGGCAGGATCCGGTTCGACGACGAGGCGCCGACGCTCGGCGCGCGGCTGCGCGCTGCCGGCGGCGCGCTCCGGGCCGACACCGCCTTGGAGCTCGAGGTCGTCGATGACGTCGGGGTCGCCGCGGTGGAGGGCGTCATCCGGATCGGCGGGCGCCCGATCTGCACCGTCGCCCTGCCGACCTCGACAGGAGCCGTGCCCTTGGGCCGCCTCGTCGCCGAGCGCGTGCCGGGCGTCGCCGCGCGCGGCAGCGGGGCGGTGCTGCTCCGCGCGACCGATCGGGCGGGAAACGTCCGAGAGCTGCCGCCGCTCGCCTTTGACCGGCTCGACGTCGCTGTGCCCGAGGTGCTCCGCGTCGGCGGCCCCGCAGGCCAGCGGTCGCTGACCCGAAGCGGCGACCGGCTGCGCTTCCGGATCGAGCTCTCCTCCGCCGAGGCCGACCTCGAGCTGCGGGTCCGCCACGGCGAGCAGGAGCGCTCGCTGCCGCTCTCGCTGGGGGCGACGGACGCCGTCTTGACGCAGACCTTCGACCTCGACGTGTCCGGCCTGCTCGAAGGTGTCGGCGCCTTCGAGCTGCGGCTCGCTGTGCGGGACGCGGTCGGCAACGAGGCCGAGCGCCGCTTCCCGGTCCGCGTCGTCGACCGCAGCCCCGAGGTCCTGCTGCAGCCCGTCCGCGCGCCGGGCCGCCAGCCCGCTGCGCTGCGCGGGGCGGAGCTCGTCGTCGGCCCCGCGGGCGGCACGTTCGCGGCGCGCATCGCGTCCGACTACCGCGTCGCGCGCGCGCGCGTCGAGCAGGACGGCCGCCAGCTCTCGGCCGATGGCGCGACCTCCAAGGCGGCCCCGGACGGCGCGGAGATCACGATCGCCGCGCTCGAGCCAGGGGCGTACACGCTCCGCGTCGAGCTCGAGGAGCGCGTCGACGACCAGCTCGAGCCGGTGCTTCGGCAGCTGCCGGTCCGCGTGCTGCCCGAGCGCGTCATGGTCCAGGTGCCGACGACGAGCGGCCGCTTCGTCCCGGAGCTCGTCGGCGCAGGCGTCCTGGCGCGCTCGAGCAGCGACGCGACGCCGCAGATCGCGCAAGGCGTCGGGTGGCGCTGGCCCGCGGACCTGCGCCCCTACATCAGCGGCGTCTGCTTCCGCGGCGGGCAGCCGGTCGCGCCCGTGCGCGCGCAGGAGGGGCCGCTGCTGCCATCGGTTCCGCTGCAGCCGGGGCGCACGACGCTCGAACTGGCCCTGGAGGACACGCTCGGTCGCGCCGTGCTGCTCGCGGACGAGCGCGGCCGCGCGCTCCCGGTCGCGGCGGATCGCGCGACGGTCGCGGCCTTTTGGTGGAGCG
>CAZTQF010000138.1:0-6879 GCA_964615255.1 uncultured candidatus Brocadiaceae bacterium
CGCGCGCCCAGGTCGCTTTCCATGGGCCCCCTCAAATCCATCCTCGACGCCATCGGCTGCACGCCGCTGGTTGAACTGCAGAAGGTCGGCAAGGAGACCGGCTGCCGCTTCCTCGTGAAGTGCGAGTTCATGAACGCCGGCGGCTCGGTGAAGGACCGGATCGGCCGGCGCATGGTGCTGGAGGCCGAGAAGTCCGGGCGGATCAAGCCCGGCGACACGCTCATCGAGCCCACCTCGGGGAACACCGGGATCGGCATGGCCCTCGCGGCGGCGGTGCGCGGCTACCGGATGATCATCACCATGCCGGAGAAGATGAGCCGCGAGAAGCAGGTGGTCCTCGAGGCGCTCGGCGCCGAGATCATCCGCACCCCCACCGAGGCCGCCTGGGACGCGCCGGAGTCCCACATCGGCGTCGCCAAGCGGCTGCGCGAAGTGATCCCGAACGCGCACATCCTGGACCAGTACGGCAACCCGTCGAACCCCCTCGCGCACGAGGAGGGCACCGGCGTCGAGATCTGCGACGCGTTCGACGACCAGCTCGACGCGATCGTCATGACGGCGGGCACCGGCGGCACGCTGACCGGCGTCGCGCGCGTCGTGCGGCAGCGGATGCCGAACTGCAAGATCGTCGGCGTCGACCCCGAGGGCTCGATCCTCGCGGGCCCCGGCCCGATCAAGAGCTACAAGGTCGAGGGGATCGGCTACGACTTCATCCCCGACGTGCTGGATCGCTCGCTGGTCGACCAGTGGATCCGCTCGAACGACAAGGACAGCTTCCGGGTCGCGCGCCAGCTCATCCGCCAGGAGGGCCTGCTGGTCGGCGGCTCCTGCGGCGCTGCGGCGTGGGCCGCCATGGAGGTCGCCAAGGACTTCCCCGCCGGCGCGAAGATCTGCTGCATCTTCTCGGACAGCATCCGCAACTACCTGACCAAGTATGTCGACGACCGCTGGATGCGCGAGAACGGCTTCCTCGAGGAGGACTGGGCCATCGGCACCGTCGAAGCGCTCCTGCGCGCGATGCCCAAGCGCGACGTCGTCACCGTCGAGGTGAGCAACTCGCTCTCCGACGCGGTCACCATGTTCAAGGGGCACGGGTTCTCGCAGGTCCCGGTCACCGACGGCGGCAAGCTCGCCGGGATTCTGACCGAGGCGGACACGCTGCGCGTGCTGGTCGAGGGCGCCTCGCCCGACACCTCGATCGCCGAGATCATGGAGCGCAAGGTGTCGACGATCGCGCCGCACGCCGAGGCGAGCCAGCTCCCGCACATCTTCGAGCGCGGCGAGGTCGCGCTGGTCGTCGACGAAGCGCGCAACGTGCTGGGCATCATCACCAAGCTCGACCTCATCGAACACCTGACCCGGAAGCCGTCGGTATGAGCATGAACTTCGGTCGCGAGCAGGCAGTGCTGCGCCAGCAGCTCACCGAGCAGGGCTCGCCGGAGCGCGTCGCCGAGCAGCAGTCGGCCTACGGCGACGGCGTCAAGTGCCTCGGGGCGACGGCCGCAGACGTCGCGACGGCCGCTGCGGGCATCGTCGAGCAGTTCCCGACCATGGGGCGCGCGCAGATGACGGCCTTCGTCCGAACGCTCTGGGGCAGCAAGACCCACGAGCTGCGGGCCGTCGGCGCAGCGATCCTGGTCACCCGCGTCGAGCTGATCGAGCCGCATGACCTCGCGTTCGTCGAGGGGCTGCTCAAGGACGGCCACGACGACGACATGCAGGCCCGCCTCGCCGCCGACGTGCTCGGCGCGATGGTCGTCAAGAGCAAGCGCCTGTGGAAGGACCTGCAGCGCATGGCCAAGAGCAAGTCGGTCCAGCTGCAGCGCGCCGCCGTGCGCGCCGCGGGCGCGGCCTGCGGCGCCGAAGCGGGACTGTTCGAACGGTTCGCGAAGTTCGCCGGCCCGCTCACCGCGGTCCAGGACGAGCCGCTGCAGCGCGCGCTCGACGCGGCCCTGGTCGCGGCCTCGGCCCACGAAGAAGCCGCGGTCCGGGCGTTCGCGGCCGAGCACGACCGCGCGCTCTAGGCCGGGCGACCGCATGGAGATCTTCGACACCCACTGCCACATCGGCCTCGACGGCCAGGTCCCGCCGGAGGAGGACCACGCGCGCGCGCTCGAGGCCGACGTGCGCGCCCTGCTCGTGGTCGGCGTCGACGCGCCGTCGAGCGCTGCTGCCCGCGACCTGGCGAGGCTGCCGGGCGTCCGCTGGAGCGCCGGCCTCCACCCCAACGACGCCGGCGCGTTCGACGAGCAGTGGCAGCCGGTCTCCGAGCTCGCGCGCGATCCAGCTTGCGCCGCCGTCGGCGAGACCGGGCTGGACTGCTTTCGGGACCGCACGCCGCTCGAACAGCAGGTGCGCTCGCTGCGCGCCCACCTCGCGCTCGCGCGCGAGCTGCAGCTGCCGGTGATCTTCCACTGCCGGGACGCGTTCGCGCCGCTGTTCGAGGTGCTCGACGCCGAGCCGCCGACCCAGGGCGTCATGCACTGCTTCTCGGGCGGCGTCGAGGAGGCGCGCCGCGCGCTCGACCTCGGCCTCTACCTGTCGTTCGCAGGACCGCTCACCTACAAGAAGAACGAGGCGCTCCGCGAGGCCTGCGCGTTCGCGCCGGCCGACCGCGTGCTGGTCGAGACCGACGCGCCGTTCCTGCCGCCGCAGTCCCGGCGCGGCAAGCGCAACGAGCCCGCGCTGATCGTCGAGACGCTCGGCAAGCTGGCGGAGGTCCGCGGCTTGTCCGTGGCCGCCGCCGCGGAGCTGACCTACGAGAACGCGACGCGGCTGTTTGGCTGAGCCGCTACCAACGCGAGACGCCCGCGGGCAGCAGGGCTGCGCGCGGGCGTCTCGTCGGCTCGCGGCGAGCACGCCGCGAGATGTCTTCGTCCCTACTGGACGACGACCCAGGTGTTGCCGTCCGTGCCGAGGCCCGGGGTCGTGGTGTTGGCCGGCGCGGTCGAGTCGCTCATCTCGACGGTGCCGTCACCGTCGGAGTCGAAGTAGGCGGCGTTCCACAGCGGGAACGTGCCGGTCGCCGTGCTGCCGGAGTACTGGAAGCCCGCGAGGTTCGCGTTGCTGGACAGGACGTCACCCGACTGGTTGACGAAGAAGGTACGGTTGCCGCTGTTGCCGCGGACGTTCGGCCACGCGTAGCAGCACCACAGGACCTCGGACTGCGAGGCGTCCGGAGCGGCCACGATGCCCGTGACGCCGCCGCCGGTGCCCTCGGCGACGCCGGAGGCCGTGGCGTCGGGCAGGAACATCTGGAAGTTGTAGCCCGAGCGGCTGACCGTCGTGGTCGTGTTGTCGTTGGCGATGTTGCCGAACGCGGCCGACAGCACCGGCGGGCTGATCAGCGTCGCCGAAGCGGTGCCCGCGTTGTCGCGGATGCCGACGCGGCCCGACAGCTCACCGAAGTAGCCGTACTCGCCCTGGCCGTTGGCGTTGGTGTCGATGACGCCAGACGCCTGGCACTGCGACTGCGCCGACGAGATGTTCTTCAGCGTGGCGACAGCCGCCGACTCGTTGGCGTTCAGGCGCGCGCTGAGGAGGTTCGGAATCGCGATGGACGCGATGATCGCGATGATCGCGACGACGATCATCAGCTCGATAAGAGTAAAGCCTTGTTCCCGCTTCGACATTTGGTTCTCCATGACAACCGTTTGGTGACGCGACCCTCATGGATCGCCGTTTGTTTCCCCTGTCTCTCGATCTACAGCGCCCCGCTCATCGCCCTGGGGCGGCAGGCGTGACGCCGAACTTCTGGAAGCGCTCCTGCTGGGCGACAGCCGACCAGGCGTCCGCTTCTTCTCGAAGCCTCCGCCTCACCTCGGCCGGCCGCGCCTCGTAGGCGTGCGCCAGTCGTTCGAAGCAGCTATCGACGTCGCCCTGCCGCAGCTTGAGGCGAGCCAGCAAGTAGTCTGCGATCGGCTCCTGCGCCCGGGCGCTTGCTAGCAGCGCCGCCGCGTCGGCGTCGGCCCCGAGCTCGAGGTAGCGCTCGGCCGCTTCGACCCTTGCCATCGGCGCTGCGGCGGCGTCCGCCGCGACCACCCGCAGGCGCGCGCGGGCCTCGGGCGTCCTGCCGAGGCCCACCAGCAGCTTGACCTCTTCGAGCCGGCGGCGGTGGCCGTAGCGCGCGTCCAGCGACGCGCGGTGGGCCGCCAGGACCCGCAGCGCAGCGTCAGGGTCCCCTGCCGCGGCGCGCATGCGCGCCTCGTTGAACGCCAGCACGTCGCGCTGCTCCTCTTCGCAGTCCTCGCAGCCACGTGCCCGCTCGTAGCAAGACGCGGCCGCGAGGAACTCGCCCTGCAGCATGTGCGCGAAGCCGCGGAACTCCGCCGTCACGGCCATCCCCGGCCGGCGACGCTCGACGCTCTCGAGGTGGCCGACCACGGTCTCGATCAGCTCGACGCGCGACGACAGCGCCGCTCCGTCCAGGTCTCTCTCGGGCGTCAGATACGCCGCCTGCAATTGCACCTCGGCGCTGCCCAGCAGCACCATCACGTCCGCCTCGTCGTCCGTCGTGGCCCAAGCGGCGCCCAGCGCGCCGAGCAGGGCGAGCGCCCCGCCGTAGAGCAGCGCGCGGCTGGTGGTCTCGTTCATGGTCGGTGCTCCTCGAGGACGGCTACCCGGCCGAGAGGTTCTCTTGCAGCTTGAAGATCGGCAGGAAGACCGCGAGCACGATGCCGCCGACGATCACGCCCATCACAGCGATCATGATCGGCTCGATCATCGACGTGAGCCCCTTCACCTCGGCCTCGACCTGCTGGTCGTAGAATTCGGCGATCTTCTCGAGCAGCGTGTCGAGCGCGCCGGACCGCTCGCCGATCGCCATCATCTTGACGACCATCGGCGGGAACACGGCCGACTCCATGAACGGCTCGGAGAGGCTGTCGCCGTTGCGCACGCTCTCCTTGGCCGTGTCGACGATCCCGGAGATCACCTTGTTGCCGGCCGTATCGGAGACGATCTCCATCGCGCCGAGAATCGGCACGCCCGACTTGACCAGCGTCGAAAACGTCCGCGCAAAGCGCGACAGCGCGACCTTCTTGAACAGGATGCCGAACACGGGCACCCGCAGCAGCAGGAGGTCGCGGACGTAGGCGCCGCGCTCGGTGCGGCAGGCAGCGCCGACGCCGAACATCAGCGCGGCCAGCCCGCCGAACAGCAGGTACCAGTAGTTCTTCATGAACCGCGCCGCGTCCATCGTCATCACGGTGATCGGCGGCAGCTCGACGTCGAGCGACTCGAACACCGGCTCGAAGGACGGCACGATCCCGATCATCAGGAACGACGCGATGCCGAGCACGAGGACCAGCGAGATGACCGGGTAGGTCATCGCCGACTTGATCTCGCCGCGCAGGTGCGCGGCGGCCTCGAGGTACTCGGCGAGCCGGGTCAGGATGATGTCGAGCTGACCCGAGACCTCGCCGGCGCGGATCATGCTCACGTAGATGTGGCTGAAGACTCTCTTGTGCTGTTCGAGCGCTTGCGAGAGGTCCGAGCCGTTGCGGATGTCCTCGACGACCTTGTCGAGGCAGAACGCGAACCCGGGGCTCTCCGCCTGGTCGGCCAGGATCTCGAGCGCCTCCAGCATCGGGATGCCCGCGCCCAGCATCGTCGACAGCTGGCGCGTGAAGACCTCGAGCTCGCCCTTCTTGCACGACGCCTTCTTGGCCACCTGACGCTTGCGGCCGACGGGCTTGGCGAACATCGCCGCGAGCCCCTGGGACTTCGCGACGTCGAGCGGCGTCAGGTTGCGGCGACGCAGCTCGGCGACCGCCTCGGACTGCGTGCCCGCGGAGACGGAGCCGCGGACGACCTTGCCGGCCTTGTCCTTCGCCTCGTACTTGAACTTCGTTGCCATGGTCTACGGTCTCCCTCTCCGGTTCGCTGTTCGCCTGGGGCGCGCCGCGCTCAGTCGGCCATCGTCCTCGCCTCGACCTCTTGCAGGCTGGTCTTGCCGCGCGCGGCGTTGAGCAGCGCGCAGCGGCGCAGCGTCAACATGCCCTCGTCGAGCGCGCGCTTCTTGATGTCCGCGATGTTCACGCGGTCGACGACCATGCGCTTGACCTCGTCGGACATGCGCATCGTCTCGAGCAGCGCGAAGCGGCCCTTGTAGCCACCGCTGCAGCGCGGGCACCCGACCGGCTCGAAGAACTCGAGCTGCAGGTCCGGGTCGGCGAGGTCCTCCTCGGTGAAGCCCAGGTCGAGCAGCGCCTTCTCCGGCACGTCGACGCGCTTCTTGCAGTTGGGGCAGAGCTTCTTGCCGAGGCGCTGCGCGCAGATCAGCAGGCCGGCGCTCGACACCATGAACGGGTCGACGCCCATGTCGATCATCCGCGTGATCGTCGACGGCGCGTCGTTGGTGTGCAGCGTGCTGAGCACGAGGTGGCCGGTCAGCGCCGCCTTGATCGCGATCTCGAGCGTCTCCTGGTCTCTGATCTCGCCGAGCAGCACCACGTCGGGGTCCTGACGCAGGATCGACCGGAGCGCGCCGCTGAAGGTCAGCCCCGCCTTGGGGTTGACCGGCACCTGGTTGATGCCCTCCAGCTGGTACTCCACCGGGTCCTCGACCGTGACGAGGTTGATGTCCGGCGACGCGATGTGGCGGACCGCGGAGTAGAGCGTGGTCGACTTGCCGGAGCCCGTCGGGCCCGTGACCAGGATCATCCCGTAGGGCTGCGAGCAGGCCCAGAGGTAGTCCTCCATGCAGCGCTGCTCGAAGCCGAGGGCCTGGATGTCGAGCGCGAGGTTGGTCGAGTCGAGGATCCGGAAGACCGTCTTCTCGCCCCACACGACCGGCAGGATCGAGACGCGGAAGTCGACCGCCTTGCGGCCGATCTTCATCTGGAACTTGCCGTCCTGCGGCTTGCGCTTCTCGGCGAT